>JASLCY010000257.1 GCA_030151925.1 Oligoflexus sp. | reverse complement strand
TGCCGCAGAGATTCGGGACCTCCCGGATAGGCAAAGCCTTCGGTCCCATACTCCTCGCCTGGTTTCTCGTGCTCGCGATCCTCGGGCTGCGCAGCATCTGGCTCACGCCGGCGGTGCTCAAGGCGCTCTCGCCGTATTACGCCGTTCGCCTGCTGGCGACCCATGGCGAGCTCGGTTTCATCACCCTCGGCACTGTGTTCCTCGCGGTGACGGGCGGTGAGGCCCTGTATGCGGACATGGGGCATTTCGGGCGAAAACCGATCAACCTCGCCTGGTTCAGCGTCGTGCTGCCCGCTCTCATGCTCAATTACTTCGGGCAGGGCGCGCTGATACTCCGCGATCCGTCGGCGGCACAGAATCCCTTTTTCCGCCTGGCGCCGGGCTGGGCGACGCTGCCGCTCGTCGGGCTCTCCACCCTCGCCGCGATCATCGCTTCCCAGGCTTTGATCTCCGGGACCTTCTCCCTCGCGCGGCAGGCGATCCAGCTCGGTTATCTGCCGCGGCAAACCATAGTGCACACCTCGAGCGAGGAGGCCGGGCAGATCTATCTCCCGGGCATCAACGCCCTCATGTGCTTCGCGACGATCGCGCTCGTCTTGATCTTCCAATCCTCCGGGCGGCTGGCCTCGGCTTACGGGCTCGCCGTGACGGCGACGATGGTGATCACCACGATCCTGATCGGTTTCGTCGCCCATGATCTCTGGCGATGGCCGACCTGGATCGTCGTCCTGGTCTCGACCGGGTTTGCGCTCATCGACCTGAGTTTCCTCGCCGCGAACGCCTTCAAGTTCCTCGATGGCGGCTTCGTTCCGCTGGTCATCGCCTGCGTGGTCTTCGTGCTGCTCACGACCTGGAGGACGGGCCGGCGAATCCTGGCGCTCAGGCTCAAGCACCTGCTCACGACGCTCGACGATTTCCTCGCGACTTCCAAACGGGACGTTTATGCGCGCGTGCCGGGGACGGCGGTATTCATGACTTCGGTGCCGAACGGGATCCCGCCTTCATTCCTCCACAACCTGAGGCATAATCACGTGCTGCACGAAAACACGATATTGCTGACGATCAAGACCGCCCTCGTCCCTCACGTGAGCACCGAGGCCGAGGCGAAGGAGGTGGCGCCGGGGCTTTATACCTGCGTCCTTGAATTCGGTTTCATGGATGCGCCTGACGTGCAACGGGCGCTCGGGGACCTGCTCGGCGGCGAGAATCCTTTCGATCCCGAGAACGTCACCTACTTCCTCGGTCGTGAATCTCTGGTCTCCACCAGGCGCCCGGGAATGGCCCGCTGGCGCGAGCATCTCTTCTCCTACATGGCGCGCAACGCGCAGAAGCCCACCGATTTCTTCCGCCTGAAGGCCGATCGCGTCTTCGAGATAGGGATGGTGGTCGAACTCTGATTTCACGAATAAAATATCAAACGCGCGGAAGAAAAGACTCGGTCTATAATGGGCTAAACCAGAGGGAACGAGAGTGAGCTGTCGCATTTATCAATCGCCCGGTCGCATCCGGGTGCGCCTGAGCACGTTGAGATCGGCCATACCCGAAGCACTCATCTTGGATCTGAAAGCGCTGCCGGGAATCAGGCAGGTGCTTTGCAACGAGATGACCGGAAGCGTCGTCGTCTATTACGACAACAGCACCCGGTGCTCTTCTTCGGTGCTGCGGGTCTTCCGCCGGCACCAGCTGCTGGAGAACGTCTTCGCGTTCCCCACGAGAAAAACTACGCCCAAGGCTCCAACGGCGAAGCAACCTTCGCTCCTCGAAGCCTTGCATCTTCTGCTGCGTAGGGCTCTGAAGGCTGGTCACCAGGGGTGACCGCCGCCGTCCACGGCCTGGATCCCGACATATCGCTGACGAGGTAGAGCGGCCTGCCCCTGACCTCATCGTAGACGCGCGCGAGGTATTCGCCGAGTATGCCCAGCATGAAGAGGTGGATGCCGCCGATGAAGCTGATCAGCACGAAGAGCGAGGCCCAGCCGACGATGAAGCTGCCGAGATGCCAAAGCTTGCCGATGATGGTCGCGATCCCGAGCAGGATCGAGAGCCCGGCGATGCCGAGGCCTATGCCCATGCAGAGGCGCAGCGGGACGTTGGAGAAGCTGATGACGGCGTCGAGCCCGAGCTTGGCCATCTTCCACAGCGGATACTTCGTCTCGCCGACGAAACGCTCGTCGCGATCGAAGTAGACTTCGGCCTGCCTATAGCCGAGCCACGAGAACATTCCCCGAATATAGCGGTTCTTCTCCCTGAGCCTTTGGAAGGCCTTGAGCACCTTCGCGTCGACCAGGCGGAAATCCGCGGAGTTCACCGGCGCGGTGATCTTCGCGAGCTTCCTGAGGATGTGATAGAAGGCAAGGGCCGAGTTGCGTTTGAACCAGGTGTCGACCGCTCGGTCCTTGCGGACGGCGAACACCAGTTCGTAGCCTTCCCGCCATTTCCTGGCCATTTCCAGGATCACGCGCGGCGGATCCTGGAGATCCGCGTCCATCGTGATCGTCGCTTCGCCCCGCGCGTAATCGCAGCCGGCGGTCAAGGCCATCTGGTGGCCGAAATTCCTCGAGAGTTTGAGCGCGAAGAAGCGCGGGTCGCGTTGCGTGATCGCTTTCATGATCGCATAGCTGCGGTCGCGGCTCCCGTCATCGACCAAGATGACTTCGGAAGGGCCGTCGAGCTCTTGCAGGATAGCGGTGAGTTGGGTGTAAAGCTCTTCAAGACCGTCTTCTTCATTGTAAACGGGTATTACGACGGAGTAGGTCGGCTTTAAAGTCATCTCGGGTTCTCGCGTTGATTGACAGTACCATACCGGATACATATCATGGGAAACTTTCTGTGTCTTATTTAATGAGGAGCGGGGTCTATGCCACGGCCGTTCAAACCTGTTGCTGCTGTTGTTGCTGCCATACTGATATATGCAGTTGTGCGGTTTGTCCTCGTCATCTACGGCCTCGAAGGCTGGGCCACACGGCCACCGCTTTGGGATCCGGCGTCGCACGCGCTCGACGGCATCTTCTTCGCGCTCGCCTTTAAGCACTTCAGTATCCACGAGTTTCTCGTCCAGCTTCATAACAGCGCGATGTGGCCGCCTGTCATTCCTCTTATTGAGGCGCCTTTTCAGCTTATCTTTGGGGAATCTTATCGGGTCGCGCGGGCCTTTACCGCGTGGATGACCGTCCCGGCCGTACTCATGGTATTCGTGGCAGGATGCCTCACCCATAGGCGCTTCGGAGTGATCGTGGGAACGATCGCCGCGAGCCTCCTCGTCATCGCCCCTCACGTGCAGGAGTACAGCCTGCTGGAGATGCTCGAGATCCCGGGCATGTTCTTCTGCGCGCTGACCCTCTTCTTCTACCTCCGCTACCTGCAATACCGCAAGGTCCGCGATTGGCAGCTCACGTGCTTCACGGGCATCGTCCTCTTCTTCTGCAAGTTCAACTACGCGATCGTCATCATGCTGCCGATCGTGCTCTGCGAATTCTTCAGCCGCCGGGAGTTCCGCGCGATGATCGGCAGGGCCCTCTGGCGCTTCGCCCGCGACGTGAACTGGCGAGGCGGCTTCTCGAAGTTCGTCTACTGCTATCTCGCGCTCCTCTATTACATCCATCTCCGCGGCATCCATTTCGAGGCCTTCGGGCGCAAGGTCTACGTCGAGCGCGTGCTCGGCAACCCGACCTATATCCTGCTCGGGATACTGATCGCCCGGAACCTGATCGTGAATCGCGCCCTGCTCGCCGACTACGCGCGGAACATCTGGAACGCGCCGGAGCCGATGCGCTCACTGCTCCGCTTCGATATCCTCCCGGGCCTCGTGTGGCTCAGCTATCCCGTGTTCTTCACGACCTTCTTCATCTTCATCGGCAGCGAGAGCACCCGGCAGAAATCGTTCTGGTCGATGGAAACGCTGACCTTCTATCCAGGCGCCATCGTCAACGACTACGCGCCGACGCCGGTCATCGGCGGCCTGGTCCTGGGCGCGCTCATCCTCGGCCTCATCCTCTTCCGGCGATTGCCGCTCGTCTCGCGTTTCATCGTCGGCCTCGCGGCCTTCAACCTGGCGCTCAACATCCTGCACCCGAACTACCAGACGCGTTACCTGATCATCACGATCTTCCTCGTGTTCCTCGCGGCCGGGGTGATGGCCGTGCACGGGCTCGAGCGCCTCCTGCAGAAGAAGGGCTCGCGCTACGACCGATATATCCTCTGGCTCTCGCCCGTGATCGCGGCCGCGCTGGTCTTCGGATTCCCGGCCTCGCGGCCGTTCCTGGAGGAGAAGGTGCGGATCGATACGGGGCGCGAGAGCGTGACGCAAGTCTACGCCGCGATCTGCGACGAGGCGGCGAAATCCGAGAATAACGTGGTGATCGGCTTCAGCAACTTCATCGCCCCGGCGAGCATCGCTCTGCAGTGCATCCAGGACCATCCGGAGATGCGGCGCGAGCAGATGCCGACGACCGTGACCCGGGTCGGGTTCGGTCCGGAGAAGGCCGTCGACGTCATCGTCGGTTCGCATAAGGTCGATCGGTTCTTTGTCATGGATTATTCACGGATAGATTTCGATGTCGGGCGACTGCAGGAACCCTATCTGATCGATGAGCTCAAACGCTTGTTGCCCTTGGACCCTGGCTATGAGCAGGCCGAGCTCGTCGATCAGGGGCAGGGCGGTTACCGCGTATGGGTGTTCCGCAAGAAGGCGCTGCCGGCCTCCTAGGCACTTCCCATTAAAGTTTTCAAGACCTATCTACGCCGAGAACGGAGGTTTTCGGCGTTTTTTTATGCTTTCTTTGTGAAAAAAACCAGCATATTTGGCCGGCCAGGTGACCTTCCTAAGGTATTGAAATTAATAGAAATATACTGCGGTGAATAAACGGAAAAATCACTCTGAGTGATAAAAATGGCCACACGTCCAATTTAAAACTTTACTAAGGATTCATTTATCTATATTACAGTGCCATTTGGGCTAATCTCAAATGAGATTTGGTTAAGTTCATACAGAAGTCCAATTAAACTAAGCAGATAAAAGACATAGCTGCTTTGGCTCCTCGGAAAGGTGAAGATACAAGATGATTCTTCGATTTTTCGACTCTATCAGCGCTAAGAAGAAAGTAGTGAGTCCCGTTGCGATGGGCCTTGCCGCTTTTGTTCTCAGCACGCCTGTCCGCGCTGAAGAGACGACTGCCGCACAAGCTCCCGCTGACCCTTTCTCCGGCGTAGCCAGTCTCAATGTTCGCAGCTCGACCGAGAGCCACAAGGAAAGCACCTATTCGCTCTTCCTCTCGCCCGGCCTCAACCTGGAATATGAATTCAAGGACGCTGTGACCGTCGGCCTCTCGGCCCGCGGCCGCAAGGACCTGAACAACGAATACCACGCGAGTTTCCAAGACATCACGCTCTCGGCCGCCCGCTCGTTCGAGCCGATCGACGGATTCGGCATCGGCCTCGACGTCTCCTACAGCGCGCCGGTCGACAAGGACCTCTACCGCTACGCGAACTCCAAGGGTTCCCTCGGCGCTTCCTTCAGCCTGAGCTACCGCTTCAAGGGCGCTCTCGAAGGCCTCGCCGTCAACGGCGGCCTCGCTTACGCGCGCTACCTCTATTCTTACCAATACGCCGACTACGGCGCGATCCTCGACAAGTGGTCGCTCAGCTCCTCCGTCGGCCTCTCGTATAGCTGGAAGAAGCTGATCGTGGCTTCCGCGAGCTTCACCAACGTGAGTTCGTGGGACTTCGCCGGCGATCAGGAGCGCGATAACTTCCTCGCGGTCGAATCGATCAAATGGATCATCACCGACGAGTGGAGCGCCCAGATCGGCCATATCAACGACGGCCTCACCTATGACTACATGGGCCAGAGGAACAACACCCAGCTCTATGACCCGATCCGCTCTCAAGTGTTCATCGGCGCGAGCTACAAGTTTTAACAACAGGTACATTAGGCGAGCGATCGCTTGATTCGATAGGATTCTGAAATGGTACTAGGCTTATCCATGTTTAAGGGAGATGTTATGCAACGCAGGCTGGTTACGCGTCTGTTGACTCTCTTCCTCGTGATGCTCGCCTTCGGCAGCGGTTGCGAGAAGAAGAGGAAAGCGCGCTTCGTTCAAGGTGACGGAGAGTTCGTTTACGCTATCAATGATTACAAAGGTGCTACCTTCACCTTGACCACGGGCAAGAAGCGCACGCCGGGCGTTACCACCCACGCTGACGAATTGAACGTGAACGCAGGCACAAGCGTAATGCGCAGCTTCGATTCCGTTGAGTTCGACCTTAAAACCGACCTCGGCGAATTCAGCAACGCCACGATGAACAACTTCGACTTCTACGGTAAGGAAGATTCTGAATACAAGATTCAGACCGACTTCACCGAAGGCAACCTCGTATTCTTCAAGGTTTCCACGAAGGAAGAAATCCCTACGAACGAGCTGACCTACGCGGAAAACATCGGTAACAACCTCTACCGCGTCCCTCTCTTCGGCCTGCCGCTCGACAAGGTGACCGTCGAACGCGTCCTCGACGATCGCGGTAAAGAAACGAACATGGTCCGCACCGTCCAGAAGAAGTTCCTCTCCGAGGCGACTCACTTCCTCGTGAACGTGAACGCTCCCAAATACATGGAATCCCAGCTCAAGCTCGATATGCTCCCCGCGTCGTTCTTCGATGAAGGCAACGAGTGGTTCTACGACGTGACCGTCGTCGACAAGCCGATCGCCCTCACCAGCGACCTCGAACTCGGTATGGAACTGACCAGCGGTAAAGCGAAGTTCTCCCGTACCAACAACTCCGTCCTCGCGGTCGACCTCAACATCTCGGACGAAGCGGCGACTCAGGAAGCCGACAAGCTCGACGTCGTGTTCGAGATCCCCGTTCAGTGGATGGACTATCGCCTCGTGAAGACCGGCGACGACGCTTACCTCAAAGAAGAAGCCTTCGATTCCATCGATAAAGGCGCGAAATTCTGGAAAGACCGTCAGTACGCTCTTCTCCAACTCGACCGCGTCCTCTCCATCGACGCCGCCAGCACCAACAACATCAAGATCAAGCGCCTCGAAGTGAGCGACGACTACCTGTCGTTCGTGATCTACGACTCCTTGACTAAATACTCCTATGACTTCGCATTCTCGAAGAAGAACAAATCGACCCCGGGCAAAGTCTATCCGCGCGAAGACATGCGTAAGTTCGGTTTCTTCTACAGCAACAAGCAACTCTTCGCCGGCATCCTGAACGAGAGCGAGCAAAGCGTCTCGCGTTCGATCATCCAGAACCGCATGCGCCCTGAGAACAACGAGATCACGTTCCACATCACCGAGAACACGCCTCGCGATCCAGTCTTCCTCGAAGCGATCGACGAAGCCCTCAAAGGCTGGGACAAGACTTTCGTCGAAGCCGCTAAAGGCACCAAGTACGAAAACAACCCTATCCGCATCAAGTTCGACTCCTCGGTTCCCGTGAAGAACGGCGACGTCCGTTACAACAAGGTCTCGTTCTACCCCTACGAAGTCGAGTCCGGCCTCCTCGGCTACGGCCCGAGTACTTCCGACAACCGTAACGGCGAGATCTACTCGGCGACGAACCACATCTACCTTCGCAACTACCGCGAAGACATCATCCGCAACCTCACGAACTACATCCGCTATAAAGTGGGCGCGTTCTCCGGCCTCGACGTCGACGGCATCACGACTCCTAACCAGATCCTCGCGATCGACGGCAACTCCGGCTTCGATTTCAACGCCCCCGTCGTCCAAGGCGGCGACTCGGTCTCTGAATCGACCGGCTTCGCGGCGCTTCCCGGCGCCGAGTCGAGCATCCCTTCGGAAAACATCGACTGGAACCAGATCTTCAAGACCAACGTCGCGAAATCCTCGTTGGCTCTGACCTCCGCCGCTCGTCAGAAGATCGCGGCTTCGCAGAACTTCACCCCGGCTCCTGGCGACTCGCTCTTCAAGACGATGCTGGCGACCCGCAAGAAGATGGAAAACGGCCTCGCGACCGACAACGACTTCCACAAGACGATGGCTCTCGCTATGAAGCAAAAAGCGAAAGTCGGCCAGACTTGTGACGTCCTCGCCGGCACGGCGCTGACCTTCAAGGAAATCGAAGACGTTTGCGGTTCGTCCGGCACTGAGTTCTCGGACTACGTGAAGTCTCTCCAAGACCGCGTCGCAGCGGGCGAGAACATCTACCGCCTCGACACCGAGCGCACCGTTCTCCTCAACTGCGCCCAGAAGATGATGAAACCGGCTCTGATCGCGACCCTCGCGCACGAGTTCGGCCATGACTTCGGTCTCCGCCACAACTTTGCCGGTTCTTCGGATGCGGCGAACTTCGCCCGCGCGGAAGACGGCACTCCCATCTCGCGCCTCTCTTCGGTTATGGACTACTCGCACGGCGACGCTGACCGCGGATACGTTCCAGGCCCATACGATATCGCGGCGATCCGCTACGGCTACTACGATGCCGTAGAAGTCAAAGACAAGGCGACCGGCGAGCCTAAGTTCGTCGACATCTCGACGACCGACGCCGGCGACTACACTTCCATCGAAAAACGCGTAGCGAAAGCCGCGGGTAACGGCGTTGAACTCCGCAAGTTCGCTTACTGTACCGATGAAGACATCGGCGGCAGCGACTACGGCGCTCAGATCCCTTCGGAAACCCCGAACTGCCAGCGCTGGGACCAAGGTTCCGACCCTGTGACCAAGACTCGTTCGGCGATCGACACGTTCGTCACGACGCTCATCACGCGCGGTAACCGCTTCGACATGGAAAACATCACGTCGAGCGCCGGTCTCGCATCGGGTACCTCGCTCCGTTACATCAACGATGCCCGTAACATCTACGACAAGTATCGTTTCACCCTTTACAACAGCTCGAAAGCCATCAGCGCTCAAGCTGGCCAGCTCCAAGACGACCCTTACTTCGACACCACGACCGAAGAAGCCACTGAAAGGCTGGTTCTCGGCGACGAGTACGACAAGGCTAACGCTATCGTCGCGGAACTCCGCGCGAACCCGACCATGTCGACCGAAGAAGTCGAGAAACGCGTCCTTCCTCTGAAAGACGTGACCCAAGGCAAGATCGCATCGGAACTCTACAAGGACTTCCTCCTCGAAGTGATCTTCTCGCAGTCGAACTACTGCGTGGCTCTCCGCAGCAACGGCTCCGGCTACGATTACCTCGACGTCGAAGCCCTCTCGACCGTACGCGCTAAGAACTTCTCGATCAGCGGCGCCGACTCGGCTCGTTGTGAGGACATGGGCGCTTACTTCGCGAAGAAACTCGCTGCGGCCGGCAATGCTAACATTACGGTCGACCGCGTAATCTCGGTCGGTAACCCCTACGACTACGTGAACTACTCTGCGAACCCAGAGCTCCTCTCGCTCTACTACCCGGTTCGTACCGGTTTCTCGGAAGTTCGTAACCTCGCTCTCGCGTTCCTCGCTCCTCGTTCGGGCGTAGGCCAGTTCTTCTTCCAGAACTATGCTTCGAGCAGCTCTGAGATCACAGAGATGCAGCAAGGCATCACCACGGCCGCGGCCGCCGAATTCTTCCCTTCAGTCCTCGACGGCGAGTCGTTCCGTACGGCTTACCTCAACAAAATGAAGGATCGTATCACCAA
>JASLCY010000169.1 GCA_030151925.1 Oligoflexus sp. | reverse complement strand
GCAGCTGCGCCGCCGGCACGACCATCAGCAGCTTGGCCCCGACCCAGGCGCCCAGCACCGAGCCCAGCGCGATCGGCGCCGCCAGCGCCGGCACGATGTCGCCGCGCAGGAAATAGGCGCCGGCGCTGGCCGACGCCGTCACGCCGATCATGAAATTCGAGGTCGCCGAGGAGACCTTGATCGGCAGTTGCATCGCGGTGTCCATCGCCAGGACCTTCAGGACGCCGCTGCCGATGCCGAGGAGGGCCGAAAGGATGCCGGCGCCGAACATGGTCAGGAGCGCGACGGGCGCCCGTGCGACCTTGTAGGGGATCCATTGGCCGTTCGGTCCCGGATAATGCGAGTCGAGCCTCAGCTTCTCGGCCCAGGGATGGTTGACGGGCGCGCTGTGATCCTCCCGTTTTTTGAGCATCATATAGGCGGAGAACAGCAGGAAGCCGGCGAACAGCAGATAGAGCGTGCGGGCTTCGACATGCGAGGCGATGAGGAAACCGACGATCGCGCCCGTGACGGTGCCGATCTCGAGGAACACCGCGAGGCGGAGGTTGGTCAGCGAATCCTTCAGATAACTCGCGGCGGCCCCGGAGGACGTGGCGACGATCGAGATCAGACTGGCCGCGATCGCGTAACGGATATTGATATGGAACGCGAGCGTCATCACGGAGACGACTATCATCCCGCCGCCGATTCCGATCAGCGAGCCTATGAAACCAGCCGAGATGGAAACGGCGAAGATCGTCAGTTCAAACATGCGGCACCTCATGGGGGCATCATCCCATGAGAAGCTTTTGCCTTCAACACCTAGAAGCCTTCTAGAAGAAGTAGCGGGCGCCGAGGGCTATGTCGATGATGAAGTCCGTGCGGGGCACGATATTAATGGCCGGCGCGAGTTCGAAGAAGATCTGGATCGGAACTTCTCTGAAGATGTGCTGCACGCCAACCGGCACACGAACGCCCACCTCCTGCTCACGGTCGTCACGTCCCTGATAGCTGATCACGCGGGCACCGATGCCGTAGTAAATATTGATGGGAATGCCGTCGGCTTTAATGAGGTCGATGCGGTTCCAGTGATGGTCGAGGTTCAGGTGCAGGTAATCGTCGCCCCAGCCCACATCGAGCGCGACGTCGCGATTCTTCGCATAGATATATTCGGCGGTAAGGCCGGTCGGGCCGGCGACGACCACGCCGAGGCCGAAGGTGCGTGACGAGGAGCTCGACGACTTATCGTCCGAATCCGTTTCTTCGGTCTTCTCGACCTTCTCCGCCTTCTCTTTTTTCTTCTTCTTTTTTTTCTCGGCGGCGTGACCCTCGGTCGAGACCGAGACAAGCGCACCCAGGGTGACGAAGGTCATGAGGGCTACTTTAAAACGCATGGGCCTGGAACTCCGAGTAAGGGCCGGAACGGCTTCTGCCGCTCTCGTCGAGCGGAGCAAAAGCCTCGGCCTTCTTCGGCATATTCTGGAAAACATTGAGATTTTTATTTAGAAGGGCAGGGCTTAAAAGAGGTCTAAGCCCTTATTTTGCATGGAAAATCTGGGGCGCGAAAGCCTGCGGCCTGGCCTCCGGAGAGGAACCGTCGTGCAGATCGTCGCCGAGGCCCATCTGGACGGCGCCGGTTTTAGGATCTTCCTGGATAGAGTCGTAGATCAAGGTCCCCGCTTTCGGGAACGTTTGTCCGGCGCATTCGAGGCCGCTGATCTCACGCGCGGCGTTGAGAGTCCAATCCGTGATGCCGCAGATCGCCATCCTGTTGAAGGGTTCGAGCAGCGTGGCGTCGAGCACGCGAAGCCGGATGCTGCCGTAGCGATAGTTCACGGCGGAGAGATCGAGATTGATCGCATAGGGGCCGGTGAACGAGATGTCGTACGTGGGGCGCTCGCAGCTTTGATCGGCGTAGAACGTCTGCAGGATCTCGAGGCTTTGTTCTTTGAAAAGCAGGTCTTTGGTTGCGGAGATGGATTCCACTGCGAGGCAGTCACTTCCGTAGAGTCCACGCACCGCGCCGTGACTCATGCCGGCTGGCATAAGGAGTCCGGTCGTAAGAGCGAGTTGTTTCCACATAGGTTGTCCCTCCATTGGCGACACTCGAAATAAAGACAGGGTACAATAATAACCAGCTTCGATGAGGTCAATCGTAAAGGGCGAAATCTCGTCTAAAAGACGTAGAAAAAGGCCATTTTCAGGCCTTTTTTGCAGATTAATGTCGTGTCGTGAGGATTTTTCGACGGATGGCTTCCACCTTTTCGAACTGTCGCAGCATACTCACTTCCGTCGTGTATTGCCGTGCTTCATCGAGCGTGAACCAACGCAGGTCCTTCGATTCCTCGGTGATCTGCAGCGGCAGCTGATCGTCGAGCACCACGAGGTAACGCACATCGAAGTGCAGATGCGCGGGTTCGCTCTTCCGCGCCGGGATCTCGTGGATATCGCAGTCGATCGGCAGCGGCGCCGGCGGCTCGAGCTCGTAATAACGTTCCCAGCGAAAGAGCTGCGCTTCCTCGCGTCCGGATTCCTCACGCGCTTCGCGGAGGGCGGAAGCGGCGATGTCGCTGTCGCCATCGACGTGGCCGCCGAGCTGCAGCCACTTGCCGAGCTTCGCGTGCAACGTCATGAGCACCCGGTCGAAGGTCGGATTCACGACCATCGCCGAGCTGGTGATGTGGCCCTTGAGGCAGCTCCTGTCCAAGGCGTCGGGATGCTCGCGCAGGAAGATCATGAAATCCTCCTGCGTCGCCCGTTCCCAGTCGCGATCGAGCGCGGGATAACGGATAAGGCCCGAACCCCAGGTCGCCGCGTATTCACTCAGACTTTGCACGAGGCCTTCATGTCGAACGTGCATTATTTCGTGCCCTTCGCTGGTGCGGCGGCCGGCGTCGCAGCGGCTGGAGCCTGGGTCGATGCCGCGGCGCAGGTCGGGCTCAC
>JASLCY010000129.1 GCA_030151925.1 Oligoflexus sp. | reverse complement strand
GATCTCCTCGAAGCGCTCATGCCCCGGCACGGCTTCACCCAAGACTAAGGTATTCTCGAAGTTGAACGCCACGAGGGAACAGAGCGCCTGCCCCTGCCACAGATCGAGCGTGCAGCCCTTGGGCAGATGCGGAAGCAGCGCCTCCTGCGGGACGACGTAATTGAAGAAGACGAGATTCAGCCATTCGGCGGTGAGGAAGACGCCGGGCCGCGGGCCGAAGACGGTGAAATCGTCCGGCAGCTCATGCAGGAGGAGCCTGCGCAGAGGCGCGGGCACGAGTGCGCAAAAGGCCTGCGGATCTTCCGTGCCGAAGACTTTCTTGCGAAAACGCGCGAAGAGATCGTAGCCCGCGTCCGTGATGAAACGCGGCAGGATGCGGAAGATCGTGAGCAGGACCCACGGCCAGCCCATATCGGTGAGGATCGCGAACAGAGCGCGGCTCCGCTGCAGCGCCGAACCATTGCGAATGTAGAGCAGGCTATCGCCGACTATGGGTTTTCCGTCGCGATCGAGCATAGAACGATAAGGCGAAGAGAGGAAAACATCGAGAGGCAGGAAACGAAATTCGTCGCGCCGAGAGCTCCGCAGCACTATCCTCACCGCACGGTGGCAGGCCCCACAATCCCCGTCGTAGAACAGATAGTGCCGTCCACGCATACCGACTCCTCGCTAGTGACCCGCCCGTCAGCACCCTTGCCTCAATGATCAGAATCGCCGGATTCCAAAGCAAGTTCGCGAATATACCTCCCCAATCCTACCCCTACTCCTAAAATCCGGCTAGAGATTATCTCAACTTAGCCCCCTCCCGTCCGATATCCCCGAGGTTAAGGAAAGGGTCTCATGGCTTTGATAGAACTCAAAAAGATAGCTCCCGGTCTGGTATGGGTCGCCGTCCCGTCCCGGTCGCTCTATATCCAATGCGGTTGTCCTGCGGACAGCGTGAAGCATTTGATACAGAGCGGGCTTATCCGCGAGGTCGATGGCCGTGAAGTGGGCCCGAATACCATCCTGCTCTCGGACCTCAGCATTCAAAACGGCCAGCTCTCGAACATGGCTGAATTCTCGGTCCTCCAGATGTTCTATCGCCAGGGCATGCTGATTCCCAACCACCCTGGCTACACCGGGCAGAAGCCTCTGCTCGTCGGCGCGCCCGAGCCGCTCGCCGCGCAGCTCAATTACATCTCGCGCGGCAACTACGGCCTGACCGAAGAGGAGCTGAGCGCGCTCGCCGCGGATCCGGAGGAAGCCGAGCTCCACATGCGCATCAAGCTGAGTTTCGCTTACGGCAAGATCAAGCCGGCGAGCGACCTTCTCTCGACGCTCGCCCTGGGCGACGACGAGCAGGAGATCCGCTCGGGTTCGGGCGTATTCATCCGCCGCCTGGACGTGAACGTCTTCGAGATCCGCTGCGGGGCCGAGACCGTGCAGGTCGATCTCAACCTCGCGCCGCACGAGAATTACCAGCCGACCTACAAACTCGACTTCCAGGACATCAATCCCGGCTTCTTCTCCGTGATCCACAGCGGCGAAGGCGACGGCTGGGACGTCGAGCGCCCCTCGATGGCCTCGATCGTATGCTACGGTCCCTATATCTACCTGATCGATGCCGGCCCTTACATCTCCCATACTCTGAGGTCTTTCGGCCTCAGCCTGAACTCGGTCAAGGGCCTGTTCCAGACGCACGCCCACGACGATCACTTCGCGGGCCTGTGCGAACTCATGCTCGGCGACAGGAAGATCGAATACTATGCGCCGCCGCTCGTTCGCCACTCGGTCGAACAGAAGCTCAAAGCGCTGCTCAGCATCGATATGCCGGTCCTCGAGACCTTCTTCGACGTGAATACTCTCGATGTCGATAAATGGAATAATATCGAAGGGCTCGAAGTGTTCCCGAGCGTCTCCCCGCACCCGGTGGAAACCTACTTCCTCAAATTCCGGGCGATCGGCAAGGACGGCTACAAGACCTATCACCACCTCGCGGATATCGCCTCGTTCGAAGTGCTGAAGAACATGGTGCAAAACGATAGGCGGAAGCCGGGCATCACCCAGGCTATGTATAAGAAGATCCGCGCGAGTTATCTCGAATCAGCGGATCTCAAGAAGATCGACGCGGGCGGCGGCATCATCCACGGCAAAGCCGAGGATTTCGCCAAGGACCAGTCGAAGGCGCTGGTCTTCTCGCACAGCTCGCGTTCGGCCCAGTGCCGGCCGGACAACCTCGCCTCCTTCGGCCAGACGCACGACCTCATCGAAGGCCATATCGATTATCGCCATGATTCGGCGGCCCGCTCGCTGCACCATCATTTCCCGCGCGTGCCTTTCGGGGCCTTCTACGAGCTCCTCAACCAGGAGATCATCAAGATCGGCCCGGGCATCCGCATCGCCGGGCTCGCGGAAGCGTCGAGCGACGTCTTCCTCCTGCTCAAGGGCATCGTCTCGAGCCCCAAGGTGAACGTGATGAGCGGCCTGGAGTACCGCGCGGGCTACTTCATCAACGACGGCCTGAACGCCCTGATGGATGAGCTCGAGAGCAAGAGCTACGTCGAGCTCCTGAGGATTCCCGCTCAGGTCTTCCAGGCGTTCCTCGTGCGTTATGATCTGCTGGGGAGCTTTGTGAAGGATATCGCGAAGCGCCGGCACCTCGAGCAGAGCGATCTCTTCTCGCCTATCCGCTACTCGCCGCTCCTGCATAAGATCTCGCGTTCCTTGGAAGCGTTCGAGATCAAGAAGGACAAGCACATCAAGAGCTTCGCGGGCCACTGCATCTTCCTATTGGACTCGGGCCGCATGGAGCTCTTCAACGACCACTACAGCGAGATCCTCCTGCCGGGCAACTTCTGCTACGAGGATAACGTCCTGCAGGTCGCGCCGCATAACCTGCATCTGAGGGCGCACGAGGACTCGCGCGGGTTCCTGGTGCCGCACCTGCTCGTGAAAGACATCCCGGCCGTGGAGTGGAAGCTCTTCGAGGCCTTCAAGCGCCGCCGTCAGGCCATCCACCGCCATCCCGTGAAACCCAGCAAGGGCTCCGCGGCCTAGGCCTCACATTCATGAGCGGCTTCTAGTCCTTCTTCGCTTCTTTCCGGTCGCCGTCGCAGTTCTGTTCCATCACCGCGCAGATATCGAAGGCTCCCTCGAAGCTCACCAAAGGCGCCAGCTCCTTGTTCCTGAGCACGTCGCGCAGCTTCACGATCTTGCCGTCGAGCTCGGCCTCCGGCGCCACGAGGCGTATGCCGTGGCTGTAGTCCACGTAGAATCTCCCGTGCCACAGCGAGAGCGGCTGTATCGCGGCGCCGTTGCCGAGATTATGCCAGCCGTAGATGGCGAGCTTCTCCGGTTTGAGCAGCAGCCGCGGGGTGGCGGTCAGGTCTTTTTTATGGCCGGCCCGCAGAGGGAAATCATCGAGCTCGAAACCTTCGTGCTCCGCGACCCATTGATTGTGGTTCACGAGGTAAACGGTGGAGCGCATCTCCTCGCTGGGCGGATAAGCGTGCGGCCAGGAGATATGGTTCGCCGCGCGGTAGATCTGATCCACCATCTTCTGCGTCGGCACGAAAAAGCCCCAGTTCGCCAGCACCTTCCGCACCGCGATCCACGACAGCGGCATGAGCACCGAGTCCTGGTCGTTGCCGAGCCTGAGATAATCGGCGGAAACCCAATACGTGAGGCTGTGGCCGTTCTCCGCGACGCGGATCGGCTTGAAGCGGCTCTGCGCCTTCGGCCAGTAGCCCGCCTGGAACCATTCCATGATCTTCTCTTCGCGCGGACGCACGTCGAGCGCGCCGAGCTCCTGCACCAGCTCTTCGCCGGCGGGAGCGCCTTCCGCATGGCTCTCGCCCCGCACGATCCTGTCGGGAAGTTCGGCCTTCGGAGGGCAATTGAGCAGCATCGCGAGCATGCAGGGCAGATTCACGCGTCGTTCCTCAGAAGGAGAAGCCTTTGGCTATCGTCTTTTCGTCTTCGAAATGCATATCCATCTTACCGAAGGCGGTATCGAGGTAGAGGTTGGACTGGAGCTGGACCTTGAGTTCCCGGGGATTCTCGAAATACTTGCGGATCAGGCTGACCATCGCGTCATTGTCGAGCTTGAAAGGCAGGTGGACTTCGGTCTTCTCGTGGCCCTTGAGGGTGATCAGGTCCTTGAACTCGCCCTCGCCGAGGTCGATGTCGAGGCTCCTGACCTTGTATTGCAGGTCTTCGAGCGTGACGTTGAAGCTGTTCGGGTTCTCGACCTCCAGGATGAAATCGAGGTCCATCTTCTTGGTGTTGATGGATTTCACGTCGAC
>JASLCY010000115.1 GCA_030151925.1 Oligoflexus sp. | reverse complement strand
TCGTGGATCGCATGCTCCGCGAGTTCAAGGTCGGCGCGAACATCGGTAAACCGCAGGTGAACTATCGTGAGGCTATCTCGGCTGCGGCGACGATGGAGAAGACCTTCGAGCGCGAGACGGACAAACTTCATCAGTTTGCGCGTGTGGTCGTGAAGGTCGAGCCGGCGTCCGAAGTGAACGGCCTGCAGTTCGAAACGAAAGTCGGCAAAGAGAAGCTCACGGATGAATTCCTCCGTGCGGTTAAGGCTGGCTGCGAAGAATCGATGCAGGTCGGCGTGATCGCGGCCTACCCGATGACAGGTATCAAGGTTACGCTGCTTGATGCGACCGTTGATCCTGAACGTTCGGATGCGGCGTCCTTCAAGATCGCGGCCGCGATGGCGACGCGTGAGGCGTTCCGCATCGCCTCGCCTATCCTTCTGGAACCGACCATGAGCGTTGAAGTCCTGGTGCCGGAAGAGTTCCTTTCGAACATTATCAAGGACCTTAACGCTCGTCGTGCGCGAGTGAATAACGTGGGCCTGAGAGGCCATTTGCAAGAGGTGGAGGCTTCGGCCCCGCTGTCGGGCATGTTTGGATATACGACGGACCTTCGTTCGATCTCGCAGGGTCGTGCGACGTATACGATGCGTTTCGCGTCCTATGAGCAGGTGCCGGATCAAGTGCTTAAACGCATCCTTGGCGGCGAATCTTATTGACCTTTTTGCCCCTCGGACGATTGTCGATTTTTGCTGGAAAGAAATTGACAATCCCAGGAGGGGCTTATAAAACAGGTGCTCAGTCGGGGCTATAGCTCAGTTGGTTAGAGCGCTACGTTGACATCGTAGAGGTCCACAGTTCGAGTCTGTGTAGCCCCACCAGAAATCCCTCGGTTCATGACGAACCGAGGGATTTTCTGTTTTAAGATTCTACCGGGCCTATCAAATCCAGCCTTCAGCAGCTGGGATCGCGGAAGGAGATCGGCAGTTCCAAGACATCTTTCTGTACGCGAGCTGGAACGGGGCTCATCTTCTCCAAATAGGACTGCAGCGTATCGATCGTCCCATCCGATTCCAGGATGGGGCTCAGCACCTTTTTGAGTTTCTTCAGATTGCCGTTTTCCCAATTCTGAGCCGGTATGAGGAAGGCCCGTTCGTTCTTCACTGAGATCGCTTGAAAGTAGAAGGTGCGATTGCCGGTGCGATTCATGACCTCATTCCATTCCTTCGATCCCAGCGGCTGCTTTTTACCGCATTCGTTGGTCCCCTGCGAATCGATGCACATATAGACCCCATAATCTTTCGCCTGTGCCGAAGCCGGTAATCTCGCTTCTTGAAAACCTTGTGCCGAGAAATCGCCGAGCGACATGCGTTTGTGATAGACGGGACCTTTGCTATTCCATAGAGGCTATATGGTCACAAGGAAAAGCTGCTGATTCAGCTTATTGACCATGCCTTTCAGGAGATCGTACTCGCCCAATGAACAGCGGATGGGGGTTGGCGCCGGCCTGAGCTTCATAAGGAGGGTGCTGCTGCTGGATACCGTCGGGATCTCGCGCATTCCGGTCATCATCATGGCATTATATTGCCTGCGGATCTCGCTGCCGGCTCGCGACGGAGATGGCGCCACCTCGCTTTTATCGATAATCGCCTGTTTGGGCTCGTTAGGCATGTGTGCCGCATGAGGAGCGGCAAGAGGCGGGTTTCTCTCACGAGACTTATTTTTCTTGAAGACGGCAAAGATCAGGATAAGACAGATGATGAGGGCGGCCCAGCCCTTTCGTTCCCTTAGGAAATCCATTTCTTAATACTCCTGCCCCATCCTTAGGGCATCGCGTGGGATTGCTTTTTCAGTTTGACCTGAAGATAAAGATCTCCAGTCATAACTCCGTTGGCCAGTACGAAGTGATCCTCGTCATCGTCGCTACCGGCCAATTCGAAGTTCCAAACTACGGGATCCTCTTCGTTATCCTTTCGAATTTCCTTCAACACAGATTCCACAGGATGAGCTTTGTCATCATCAACGATCACATCGCCGACCATCAAATGTTCCGCCGCGCGCATGCCTTTATCGGTTAGGAAGGGATGCTCGCTCGTTACTTTCACCACTTTCCCTGCGACCCGTACAGCATAAAGGGGCAGCTTTTCAGGACCGGCGATCACGCGCTTCACATATTGAGGCTGTTGCGTCCTAGGGTTCCAGACGAGGTCTCCTTGACGAATTTCAGAAGCTTTCATCTCGCTGCCATCGGCCATGCGGATCAGGGTATCCTCTGCGAAGCAACCACAGTCCGTTCTTGTGCCCACCAGCTGACGCACGCAGGCCGGAGGCACATAGGCCACAAGCTGCTCTTTGGATCGAGCGTCAATGCTATTCACGACCTGACCATAGAGGGCCCAGTTCCCGCCGTTCCTCAAATCACTGAGCCGGGAGAGGCCGAGTTGTTGCGCAACATATTGACCATAGAGGCCGAGGCTGGAGCAGACCGTACCGCCCGGAGCCGGCAACTGGGCGCTTTGCGTCGGGCGATAGAGGTCGTAAGGAGCGGGATTGCTGGCTGCTGATGACTGAATCAGGTTATCGAGAAAGGCATCATCGCTGAGCGAGTCCCGGTCGGGGCCGCAGCGATTGCGGCACTGAGGGCCGCCATCGCCGGTCTGAGTTGCGACGTTCGTCGTGTTTGTCACAGTCGTGGTCGTCAGGGTCGAGGCGATATAAATCGTTTTTTTAAAGCCGACCTCGGATTCCGTACCATCGACGCGAAAGATTTTAGCTTCGATCTCCAGAGGATCGATCACTGTGGACGTGGAGGAGGATGAAGAAGAGCTGGTTCCTTGCGATTGGTTGCTGCTTGAGCTGCCCGAGGAACCGCCGCTTCCCGAGATGCTGAACGAGCAGGAATTGCTGTCCATGGAGACTGTGCCCGATGGTTCGGCATCGACCTGCTTTGTCTCGCTGACTTCTTTGGTCTGCGTTTTATTCTCACCCATCTGGATGCCTTGGGTCTCTCCCAAGATGATGCTTTTGGCCTTGATATTGTTGGCCTCGTGAGAGATCTCGTCATCTTTCAAGCCCAGGATGATCTTCGCGCCGTTGCTCCGGGAGAGTTCGCCGTAATAGACGATGCCGTCAACCAAAAGCCTCATCTTATAAGAGCCGGCC
>JASLCY010000098.1 GCA_030151925.1 Oligoflexus sp. | reverse complement strand
AATACGTTAAACGCGAAGACACCATCCGCGGCTTCAAGGGCATCGCGAACGGTGAGTACGACCACATTCCCGAGCAGGCGTTCCTTTACGCCGGCGCGATCGAAGAAGTCGTTGAGAAAGCCAAGAAGATCTAATCGACGGGAAGTGTTATGACGAGCTCGTTTGAACTTAAGGTTCTATTGCCAAGTCGGTCCCTGCCGCCGGTCAAAGCCAAGTCGCTCCAGCTGCCTGGCTCTCTCGGCTACATGACCATCCTGCCTGATCACGCGACTATGATCGCCGAACTCAAGGCCGGAGAACTGGTATTCGAAGCCGTTGGTGCCGGAGCCCCCGAGCGTTACTTTATCTCGGGCGGTTATGTGGAAGTCGATCATGATCGCGTCACAGTCCTCGCCGACCAGGTGGAGAAAGCCGGCGCCATCAACGTCCAGGCTGCGGAAGCGGACCTGCAGACGGCGCAAGAGGCGGCGAAGGCCGCCCAGAACGGTCACGAAGTTGAGGAAGCCAACCAGGAGCTGAACGCTGCTGAGTGGCGCCTCCAGATCGCTCGCGGTGCTCCTAAGGCTTAACCTTGGGACCAGAAATGTCTAAGATGAAAAGAGGAAGAGGCTTCCCCACGAGCGCTCCGTCGCGCTCTTAGGGGCCCTTAGGCCTCTTTTTTTCGTTAGGGGCAAATGATGGGCGACGTGCTCTGGGATGGTTTTGGCCTCAGCTCCACGCATTCAGGGGTCGGGCGTTACGCTCTCGAGGTCGCAGAGGCCCTGGCGGCCTCTGGAAGGCCGCCTGCCATCCTGCCGACCGTCCCGCATCTCGATCGGGCTTTCCTGCGGTTTGAGGCCCGGCCTGAGCGTTTTAAATGGGGTCGGCTCAAGCCTCTCTCGCTCTGGGTCTCGGGGCGGATGGCCGAACAACGGGCCGCGCGATCCTCGGGGATCACCGTCTTCCATGGTTTGAGCAATTACAACATCCCGAGGCTTTCCTCGTCTTTTCGTTCGGTTCTGACGGTGCACGACCTTATCCCGCTGCTGGATCCCGAGGGCGTGTCGGCGGCGCTGCGCGTTTATCTTTCTTACCAAATGCCGAAGGCCATCGAGCGAGCCGACGTGATCCTCTGCGTTTCGCAGTGGACCGCGGAGACTCTGAAAGCCCGGTTCCCGGCCGCGGAGCCTAAGCTCCACGTCCTCCTCAACGGCAAACCCGCAGCGAAACCCCGAGAGGCGCGCGGCCTTGAAAACACCTTCCGCCTCCTCACGATCTCCCGCGGCGAAACCTATAAACGCCTGGAGCTGATCAACGCGATCCTGCCGGCTCTGCCCGAACGCTTTGAATGGCATCTCTTAAGCGATGCCAAAGGCCATGCGCGGGCGCATGAGCATCCCAGGCTCGTTCGTCACCAGAACCTTAGCGAAGCCGCGCTCGAAGATCTGTGGTCGAAAGCCGACGCTCTGGTGCATCCGAGCTTGCTGGAAGGTTATTGCCTGCCGGCTGCAAGCGCCGTCGCGCATGGGATCCCGACGCTGCTGACGAGCGGCAGCGGGATCGGCGAGGTCGTGGGCCCGGCCGGCTATGCCTTGGAGCCGGGCGATAAACCAGCGTTATGGGTCGACGCGATCCTTAAAGCCGAGCGAGAGAGAGCCCGCTTCCCGTCGCTTGGCGCGGCCCAGTGGAGCCGGCTGCCGAGCTGGACCGAGGTCGGACAGCAGATAAATGATATTTATGCTAGACTGTTAACCTAGGTGAAAAAAGGCGAGACCTTAACCCTATAAAGAGGTGCCTATGAAGAATCAGCGAAGCAAAGCAAAACAGATTCTGATCGTCGGCTCGGCAGGATTCATAGGCAAGGCGATCACACGCAAACTTTCCACGAGCGCGCGCCCGACCTATAGCCTCTATCACAGCCATCTGCCCGAACCTCTCAACCACGTGACGCCCGTCTTTACCGATCTGCAAAGGCCGGAGCAGCTGGATACCCTCGTGCGGCAGGCCGATGAAGTGATTTATCTCGCCTGGTCGAATTCCTTCAAGAACTTGCGCAGCAACGAAACGCCCGATCATAATTCGGCGAACCTGGTGATGCTGCGAAACCTCGTGCACGCGATGGAAGAGCAGGGCAGCCGTCGCCTTATCTTCATGAGCGCCGTCGGCGCCTCGCGTCACGCGAAGACGTTTTTCCTTAAGGAGAAATATGCAGCCGAGACTATCGTTTTAAATTCGAATATTCCCGAGAAGGTGATCCTCCGCTCCTCCCTCGTCTATGGCGATCTGAGTGCCAAGGACAAATTCGTCCAATCGATTGAAAGCCTTATGACCATGCCTTGGGTTTATCCCGTGCCGCGTTTTCAGGAGAAGATCGCGCCGGTGCATGTGAGCGATCTCGTCGACGTCGTGATCAAACTCCTCGACGTTCCGCTGCCGAACGCGGCGCAGGTTCTCGAGATCACCGGCCAGGAGTCCCTCGCGCTCGACGAGATCTTCAAATCCGTGTCCCAGGGCATCGGCAAGAGCCATCATATCGCGCTCAAAGGTTTCATCGGCGACGCGCTCACGCCCATCTTCGAAAAGCTGCATGGCCGTAAACGCTTTGAGGGGCCTTCCCTGCGCGACCTGCTGACGGTTGCGACGCCCAAGGACAAGGCGACCGAAACCAACAATCCTATCCTCGACAAGATCCCGACCAGCGCGCATCGTTTCGACGAAGCGATGGGCAAGAGCAAGCCGAATGCCACAGGACCTCTGCTGAACTGATTCCTGATAGCCGTTTAAAACTCACGCCAAAGAAAAAGAGGCCATCTGCGTTGCAGACGGCCTCTTATCGATTCACTTCTAAACATCAGGAAAGAGAAAGATCCTTATTCGACTTGCGAAGGAAGGATGGGATATCGAGGTCGTCATCTTCCGTTTGGGAAGGTGATTTGCTCAATTGTTCTGCGATCTTGAGAGCTTCGTCGATCTTGCGGTCCATCTCGTCGTTGCCTTGGTGGAAATCGTTGTCGATCTCCGGCTCGGCCGCGTGCTCAGGAGCGATGGCCGCGAGGTCTTCATCATTGTGGAACGAAGGGGCCGAGCTCGCGCCGCCGATGCGTTGGTCGTCGCGGGCCTGAGGCGCCTGCTGATTGTAAGCGTTCGCGGCCGGCTGCGCGTAGGCGGCTGGACGCTGGGCTTCTTGGGCGAAGCCGCCCTGCATCGTCGCCTTGGTCAGATCATCGAAACCGCGGCTTTGCTGGGTCGCAGGCTCACGATAGTAGTCGGCGTTCAGGGGCGCGCGTTCGCGAACCTGGACCTGCGGCTGCGCAGGATAACCGGGTTTCGCCGTCGCCGCTTGCGGACGCTTGTTGGCTTTGAAGCTTTGCGAATTCGCCGTGCGGACGTCGCGCTCTGGGCTCGGGAAGCCGGTAGCGATGACGGTTACGCGGAGCTGGGCGCCGACGCTCTCGTCGATGACGGTACCGAAGATGATGTTCGCGTCTTCGTGAGCCGCTTCCTGGATGAGCGAGCAGGCCTCGTTCACTTCACGGATACCGAGCGATTCGCCGGCGGTGATGTTGATGAGGATGCCCGTCGCGCCTTCGATGCTGATGTCTTCGAGGAGAGGCGAGGAGATCGCGCGCTGGGCCGCTTCCTTCGCACGGTTCGGACCTTCGCCGACGCCGATGCCCATGAGGGCTTGACCCATCGACGACATAACCGTCTTCACGTCCGCGAAGTCGACGTTGAGCTGGCCGGGGACGTTGATGATGTCCGAGATGCCTTTCACCGCGTTCACCAGGACGTTGTCGGCCATGCGGAAGGCGTCGATCATCGACAGCTCGGGGTTCGAGACTTCGAGGAGGCGTTGGTTCGGGATCGTGATAAGGGTATCCACGCACTCTTCGAGGCGGCGGATGCCTTCTTCCGCATACTTCAGGCGGCGTTTGCCTTCGAAAGCGAAGGGCTTCGTCACGACGGCGACGGTGAGCGCGCCTTGCTCGCGGGCGATCTGCGCGGCGATCGCGGCGCCGCCGGTTCCCGTGCCGCCGCCCATGCCGGCGGTGATGAAGACCATGTTCGAACCCGAGAGGGCTTCCGAGATCGCATGGCGATCCTCGAGCATCGCGTCGCGGCCGATATCAGGATCCGCGCCGGCGCCGAGGCCGCGCGTGAGTTCTTTACCGATCTGGATCTTCTTTTCGGCAAGGGAGAAGCGCAGCGACTGGACATCGGTGTTCGCGGTGATGAATTCCACGCCTTCGATGTTGGTGCGGATCATGGTGTTGACAGCGTTTCCGCCGCCACCGCCGATACCGATCACCTTGATTTTCGCACCAGGAGGAACAAAATTTTCTGAATCGGACATAGGTCTGCTCCTTGGCAACAGAGAACCATGCCGCT
>JASLCY010000088.1 GCA_030151925.1 Oligoflexus sp. | reverse complement strand
GCGGCTTCGTGCAACCCGGAGCCGCGAGCAGGAAAGTAAAGCAAAGAAGCGAAGATTTGAATTTCATTGACGAACCTTTTGGCAATAAATACGTCCTTCGACCCTGCTTTATCGGCAAAAACCGAAAAAGCAGGAGGCGTTTTTTGCAAAAGATTTATGTCAGTTAAAACGGAGACTTGAGCGAGTGGCCGAAGCGGTCGAAGCGGAAATGAGGAAGATAATTATCGTCGAATTTCCAGAAGCTCCACACCACGAAGAGAGCTTTACCTTCGATATAGTCCCGCGGCACCGTACCCCAGTAACGGGAGTCGGCGGAGTTATCGCGGTTGTCGCCCATCATGAAATAGGTGTTTTCGGGGACGATGAAGTCCGCCTGGTCGGGCGGGAACTTCTCGCTGAGAGGCGCGGTGTCCATCGCATTCTTGTTCTGGATCACCCAGTGGGTCACGTCGCCGAGCTTCTCGATCGTGAGGTCCTTGTTATCGGGATGGTCGGTCGCGTCGTTCAGCAGGTCGGCCGGCACGCCTTCGGTCGAGCGAGGCTGCGCGACGTCGTTGATGTAGAGGATCTTGTTCACGACGCGGATATGATCGCCGGGCAGGCCCACCACGCGCTTCACGAAATCGATGCTGGTGTCGCGAGGGTATTTGAAGACCACGATGTCGCCGCGCTGGGGATTGCCCCAGGTCGCGATCGGGTGATCGAGCAAGGGCAGCTTGAAGTCGTAGGAGAGCTTAAAGGCCAAGACGCGGTCGCCGACCTTCACGGTCGGTTCCATCGAAGCGGTCGGCACCTGGTAGAGGGAAGCCACCGAAGTGCGGAACACGATCACGCCGACGGCGAGGAGCCCGAGCTGAACGAAATTGTTAATGCTGAAAAAAGCGTCTTTCGGTTTTTCCGTAGTCGAAGCGGTCATTCAGGGGTTCTCCCAACAAACACTAATCTGTTGACATAGACTATAGCGGCTTTATTCGCAAGCTGAGGTGCATGAAAACTGACTCCAAGCTGTTCAGACGGGGCTCGGGTCAGTTAAAATGGATAAATGTGCGTCATTTCTTGACGAGGCGAATCGAGTGATGTCATGCTAAAAACATCAGACCAAATGTGAATATTTCATTAATTATATTAGTTGGTTAACTCGATCGTGGCAGAGCGGATTTCAAGCGGTCTGCCCATTTTCTCCTCACGTCTTTTATCGGGATCTCCATGAACGCAATCGTCAGACGTATGGCTTCTACTGTCCTCTCGCTGTCCCTGTTCGCTACGAGTCTCCACGCTGAAACCGCTATACCTCAGTATACGACGAACCCCACTTTCTATGAATTCCTGCCGAACGCGGCCTCGGATTGGGTGCCGATGTTCAAGAGCCTCGATCCCCGGGATCACGCGGAAGCCTATGCGGGCATCCTCGGGCTCACCGCCGTGCTCCTCTATTACGACGAAGATATCCTGATCGGCTCGCAGAAGGAGGCGCGCCACCTCCATTTGATCTCCGACACCGACACCGGCGCGGGCTCGCGCGTGGTCTATCACCAGAAGATCGCGGGCATCGGCGCCGACTTCCGCCTGCCCCAAGGCACGAACGGCACGATGTATTACATCGGCGACGGCATCACGTCGCTGGGCGTGCTCGCCGGGATCACGACCTTCGGCCTCATCACGGACGATAAACGCGCGCTCAATACCGCCAGCCAATTCATGGAATCGCTCGTCCTCACCGGCAGCTACATCCTCCCGAGCAAATACCTCGCGGGCCGCGAATCCCCCTTCCGCCGCTCGGAGGACGGCGGCGTCTGGCGCCCGGCGGCGGGCGTGAAGGCCTATCTCAGCAACGTCTCGAAACACGACGCGTTCCCTTCGGGCCACGTGGCGACCGTGATGTCCGGCCTCATGATCCTGCATCAGAACTATCCTGAGAAGCTGTGGATCCTGCCGCTCGGCTACACGGCCCTGGGCGCCCTCATGTTCGCGATGCTCAACAACGGCGAGCACTGGGCCGGCGATTATCCGGTCGGCATCTCGATCGGCTACATGGCGGCGAAGACCGTCTTCAACCGCCGCAAACCCGCGGACTATAACCCCGACGCCCCGGCGCCGCAGACGACCGAACGCCAGAAGCCCTATGAGCTGCTGCCTTTCGCGAACGGCGAAGGCGTGGGCCTGATGTTTAACATGAGAAGTTGATGCCAAGACCTTCGCCGACGACCCTGGCCTTCAGCTGCCTGCTGGCTCTCTCCGCTGCTCTCGCGGCGCGAGCCGCCTATGCGGGGACGGAGGCCGGGACTCCCAAGGACGAGACGCAAGACGCCGCGGAGGCGAAGCCTGACGAAGGCCTCGCCTACTCGCGCAAACCCGAGCTCGCGTCCCTCTTCACCTCGTATTTGAGCGATTACGGCGCGTTCCTGCGCAACATGTTCGACTACGATGCCACGACCTATGCGGAGGTCGGCGGCGCGACCGCCGCGCTGCTGCCCTTCGACCAAAGGCTCCAGCACGGGTCGAAGGAATTCGCGATCCGCAACAAGCTCATGGTCCCCGACGAGCCCGCTTATCGCTCCGTCTGGAAATTCCGCCTGCTCGGGACGACGACGAACATCCAGATGCCGCGCACGTTCCACGGCGTGACCTGGTTCTTCGGCGACGGCCTCTTCTCCCTGCAGTTAACGGGGTTATTCGCGGCCTGGGGCTTCGGCTTCGATAACGCGCGCGCCGCCCACGTCACGACGCAGCTCATCGAATCGCTGGCGATCACCGGCCCCACGGTCCTCGGGATCAAGATCGCGACCGGACGCGAATCGCCCGAGAAATCCACGCGCGCCGGCGGCCATTGGCAAGGCTACCCGGGCCTCATCCCTTATTCGAAAGATCAGTCGAAGTACTATTCTTACCCATCCGGCCATACGGCGACGGCGGTAACGACTCTCACTGTCATCGCCGAGAATTATGCAGAACAAACCTGGATTCGTCCGGTCGGTGATGTTATGGTCGGGACACTCATGTTTTCGCTCAT
>JASLCY010000087.1 GCA_030151925.1 Oligoflexus sp. | reverse complement strand
CTCGACTAAAAATCAGTCAATGCAACAAGTTAACATCTCGATCGACAGCCAGGGCAATATCTATATCGAAGCCCCGCATTACGAGGCGCAGCAGGAGACGACCTTCGTCCCGCTGGGACGCCAGGGCCTCAATCCCGCGCGCATCCCGCAGCATAAGGCGCCCGGCCCGCTGCCGTCGGTTCAGGTTCCCGCTTCGCAAGCTGAGCTTGCGCCGGCCGGAGAAACGCGCGATACCTTAGCTACAGGCTCAGCCGCCGAAGGGCTGCAGGCCAAAGAAGGCGTAAGGATCCCGACCGATGCGAACCCAAGCACCTCAAGAAACGACGCTGGCTCAGCGGCTCAGCCAAATCCAGCAAAAAATCCGACAACACACTAAGTCGGCTTTTCCCGCCGAGCTCATCGCCGTCTCCAAGCTCCAGCCGATAGGGAAGATTCGCGAGCTCTATCAGTTGGGGCAAACGCGCTTCGGCGAGAACTACGCCCAGGAGCTGGGTGAAAAGGCCGAAGCCCTCAAGGACCTGCCGATCCATTGGATCTTCATCGGTCACATCCAATCCAACAAACTCAAGAAGATCGTCCAGCACTCCGCCGAGATCCAGACGGTGGCGAGCCTCGCGCAGGCGCAGGCCATCGAGCGCCACGCCCTGGAATTCGGCAAGGCTCCTTATCCGATCATGATCGAAGTCAATGCCGGCGACGAGGCGAGCAAGAGCGGTGTGCCGCGCGGCGACGTCCTCGCCCTGGCCGAGACCATCGCCAGGACCTGCCCTGAGCTGCGTATTCGCGGTCTGATGGCGATTCCTCCGGACGCCTATAGCGATGCGAATTGCGACGAGGTTCCCCTGCTCTACCGGGAGCTCCGCGCGCTCGCCGACGAGGTCGGAGAGGGCCGTTTGTCGCTCGGTATGTCGAATGATCTGAGAATCGCGGTCGAGGCCGGGACGGATATGGTCAGGGTCGGGACGGCGCTTTTAGGTTCCCGCGGCTGACGCCAGTTTGATATTCTGAGGTTCTTAAGGAAAGGAACCGAGAATGACAAACAATGCCCCATCGCACTCGAATCCTCTGCTAGGCAACTCCGGTTTACCTCATTTTGACCGCATCAAAGCCAGCGACGCCCAACCCGCGGTGGACGCTGTGCTCGCCGAATGCGAGACCATACTGCAAAGACTCGAGCAGAACCCCGGCACGACCTGGGATACGCTGCTCAAACCCCTCGAAGACCTCCGCCGCAAGCTCCACGGCACCTGGGGCCCGATCCAGCATTTGATCGGCGTGAAGAACTCGCCCGAGCTGCGGGAAGCCTATCAATCCCTGCTGCCGAAGATGATAGCATTCTCGCTCCGTTCGTCGCAGAGCATGCCCATCTACAAGGCCCTCAAGACTCTGCGTGACTCCGCTGAGTTCAAGGCCATGCCGAGCGCCAAACAAAGGGTGATCGAACATTCGCTGCTCAGCGCCAAGCTCTCGGGCATCGAGCTGGAAGGCGCCGCGCAGCAACGCTTCAACGACATCTCGCAGGAGCTGTCGCGGGTCCAGACCTCGTTCTCGAACAATGTGCTCGACGCCACCAAGGAGTTCGAGCTCGTGGTGACGGATCCCAAGGCGCTCGCGGAAGTCCCGGCGAACTACAAGGAAATGTGGTCGGGAAATTACCTCGCTCGCCATCCGGACGGAAGCTCGAACCCGACCTCGGGCCCCTGGAGCATCACGCTCGACTACCCGAGCTTCAGCTCTTTCATGAAGTACGCGAGCGATCGCGGCCTGCGTGAGCAGGTCTACAAAGCCTACGTGACCCGGGCTTCGAACGGAAAATACGACAATTCCCAGAACATCTACAAGATCCTCGAGCTCCGCCGGGAGCAGGCGAAGCTCCTCGGCTACAGGAGCTACGCGGAACTCAGCCTGGCCAGCAAGATGGCCGGCACGGTGAACGCGGTCGACCAGCTGCTGGGCGAGCTGGCTAACGCCGCGACCAGCCGCGCGCACGATGAGATAAAACAACTCAACGCCTTCGCCGATCAGCAGGGCCTCAAGGGCGAGATCAAGAACTGGGATACGTCCTACTACCTCGAGAAGCTCCGGGAGGCGAGGTTCGATTTCAGCGACGACGAGCTGCGCCTCTACTTCCCGCTGCCGCGCGTGCTCGAAGGCCTGTTCAAGCTCCTGCATCAGCTCTTCGGCATCACCGTGGTCGAAAGCCGGGTCCCCGCCCCCAAATGGGACAAGGACGTCCTCTATTACGATATCCTCGACGAGAAGCGGGAGAAGATCGCGGGCTTCTACCTCGACCCCTACGCCCGCCCGGGCGAGAAGCGCGGCGGCGCGTGGATGGACACCTGCCTCGATCGCGGCGAGTACCAGGGCCAGCGCATCTATCCCGTCGCTTACCTCGTCTGCAACGGCACGCCGCCGGTCGGCAAGACGCCTTCTCTCCTCAGTTTCGATGAGGTGGAGACGCTCTTCCACGAATTCGGCCACGGCCTCCAGCACATGCTGACGAAGGTCGACGTCCTCGAGGCTTCGGGCATCAACGGCATAGAATGGGACGCGGTCGAGCTGCCGAGCCAGTTCATGGAGAATTGGTGTTATCAGAAAAACGTGGTCAAAAGCCTGACGAAACACATCGAAACCGGCGAGAGCCTGCCGGACGACCTCTTCGAGAAGATCGCCAAGGCCAAGACTTTCAACGCCGCTAATTTCATGGTTCGCCAACTGCATTTCGCGATGACCGACATGGAACTCCATCATCGCTACGATCCGGGCGCGGGCGAGAAGGTGGAAGAGCTCAACCGCCGCATCTCCTCGAAAGTCGTGGCCCTCCAGCCCATCCCGGAGGACAAGTTCCTCTGCACCTTCGAGCACATCTTCTCCGGCGGCTACTCAGCCGGATACTACAGCTACAAATGGGCCGAGGTCCTGAGCGCCGACGCCTTCGAACGCTTTGAGGAAGAAGGTCTCGACGACCAGAACATCGCTCGCGTCGGGGCGAGCTTCCGTGATACCGTCCTCGCGTTGGGCGGTAGCCAGCATCCGATGGATGTGTTCGTCAAGTTCCGTGGACGCAAG
>JASLCY010000252.1 GCA_030151925.1 Oligoflexus sp. | reverse complement strand
GGAGCTCCGCAAGGTCTGGCCCTTCGCTCCCATCCTCGTCGTGACGAGCTCCCCCGAGGATGAATTGATCGGTCGCGCCCTGGCCATGGGCGCTAACGATTTCGTCCGTAAGCCCATCAATCCCGTCGAACTCAAAGGCCGGCTCCACGCGCGCATCCAGGAGATGGCGAACCGCCGCAAGCTCGACGTCCACGAGGTCGGCGATCTCGTCTACAGCCCTACGCAGTCGCTGATCGAGAAGAACGGCCAGGTCTCCTACCTGCCCAAGCTCGAATCGCAGCTCCTCGGCATCATGCTCGAGCAGCGCGACATGATCGTGCCGCGCGATGAGCTGAAGCACAGGCTCTGGGGCCGCATCGCGGTCTCCGAGAATACGCTCGACCGCAAGATCTCGGATATACGCAAGGCCCTGAACGATATCGGTTCGAGCTGCCTGATCCAATCGCACTATCGCAAGGGCATCAGCCTGAGCTTTACGGCCGGCTTGGAGAGAGCCGAGAAAAAAGCCGCTTCGTGAGGACGACCCGTGAACGCCTTCGCCACCATCTCGCATGACGACAAGGACCTGTCCCTCCTCGATGGACAGGTCCTCGCGACTCTCCTGAGCCTCGACGGCGGCCGAGGCGATTTCCTGAAAGAGCTCATCGACCTCCTCGCCGCCGGCGCTCCGCCCGTGATCGCTCAGCTCATCGCGCATCTGGAGGCCGGCCGGTCGAAGGAGAGCGTGCGCACCGCCCATAAACTCAAGGGCATGTGCGGCAACCTCGGCGCGATCCGCCTCGAGCATTGCCTGGAGCGCGTCGAGCACCGGTTCGACCTCATGCCCGCAGCCGAGCGCGAAGCCTTCCCCCAGCTGCTCCAAAAGCTCTTCGACGAGACGATGCAGGAGCTCGCGGCCCATTGGTCCCGCCCCACCAGCTGCGCCGGCTGACGTAAATTCCGATTGAGAGTCGCCTCACCCTGTGCGACCTTGAGGGAGGTCCTTAACTTCCTTGGGTGTCTTATGTTCTGGTCGATCAAGGGATCCTCGCTGCCGGTTCTGGCGACTCTGGCTCTCAGCCTTCCGGCTCAAACTTCTCAAGCGGCCCCCGCTCGCGGTCTTATCGCCTGTCAAACACCTGAAGGCAGTTGGCTCGAATGCCCGGACGCCAAGCAGTGGCCCGCGTTGCCGAGCAATTTCGTCTTTAAGAAGGCCCAGCGCGCGACCAAATCCGCGTCGCTGCTCGTAGCCTTGCCGGGCGGTCCCGGGCAGATCGCGACGGAAGTGTTTCTGCCGCTCAGCCCGCTCCTGGAGGAGCTTAATCGAAGCTACGACCTGCTCATCTTCAATCCCCGCGGGACGACGGCTCCCGAAAGGCTGCTCTGCCCGCAGGAGGATCCGCACGATCTCGCCAGGAACTTCGATCGTCGGGCGGGCATGAAAAGAGCCGAGGATTGCCTCCGATCGCTCGGACGGAAGTTCGACCTGAACAACTTCGGGACCGACGACGCGGCCCGCGACCTCGATGCGATCCGGATCAGGCTCGGCTACGATAAGATCACGTTCTACGGGATTTCTTACGGCACGCGGCTCGCTCTGCGTTATACCGCGCTCTTCCCGGCTCATGTCGATAGGCTCGTGCTCGAAGGCGTGCTGCCGCCCGAGGCCGTGATCGGCCAGGATACGGATTTCTTCGATCCGGCGATCAAGGGGCTCTTCCGGCGTTGCCGCGAGCAGCCCGCCTGCCGTCAGGCCTTTCCCCGTTTCGAGGCCGAGTTCCAGGAGCTCATGGCCCGGCTGCGGAGCCCGCGCTCCTTCACGGTCAAACACCCGCTCTACGGCGATACGCAGACGATCACGCTCGATGCCGCGCAATTCAAACATCTGCTCCAGTCGCTGCTCTATAGCGAATACGATGCGGATCTGGTGCCGAGCCTCGTTCACGACGCTCATGCCGGCGATCTCTCGCCCCTCGTCGCCTCCTCCGTTCGCAACCATCGGGAAAGCGTCGCGGAAGGCCTCTATTTCGCGGTGAGTTGCCGCGAGGACCTCCCTTTTCTAAGGCCCGGACCGCTCACGGATAACGTCGAGGAACTCAAGGAGATCTGTGCGAGCCATGCTTTCACCAAACCAGAGGATTCGGTCCATGCGCCCCTGAAGGGCGACTGGCCGATCCTGCTTTTATCGGGTGAACTCGATCCGGTGACGTCGCCAAGCCTGCTCAAGGATTTCAAGCAGGGCCTCACGCACGCGGAGCATCTCGTGATTCCGGGCCAAGGCCATAACGTCTTTTATCTGCACTGCGCGATGAAGAGGATCGTGAAGTTCCTTGCGCTCAAACCGGACGCCTCAGGACAAGACCAGCCCTGCACGGACGAAGCCCTGCCTATTCAGGTTCGTGGAGGCCAGCCATGATAGTCGTTCAGGAACTCGCGAAATCGTTTGGCAAGGTCAAAGCCGTTTCTTCGGTGAGTTTTGTGGCTCTGGACGGGCGCATCACCGCCCTGCTCGGCGATAACGGAGCCGGCAAGACCACGACGATGCGTATGGTCGCGGGCGTGCTCAGGTCCGAGCAGGGCGAAGTCACGATCGACGGCCGACCTCCGGAAAACGCGCGGCGGGACCTCGGGATACTCTCGGATGCCAAGGGGCTTTATGAACGCCTCAGCGCCCGCGAGAACATGGAATATTACGCTTCGCTCATGGGCCTCGGCTCACGCGAGATCCAAAACAACGTCGAAGACGCGATCCGCATCCTCGAGCTGCAGGACATCATCGATAGGCGCACCAAGGGCTTCTCCACCGGCCAGAAGATGAAGGTCCTGCTCGGCCGCCTCCTCGCCTTCAAACCCAAGAACCTCCTGCTCGACGAACCGACCTCGGGCTTGGACGTGATGGCGACGCGCAGGCTTCGCCAGGTCCTGCGCGGCCTGCGGGAGAGCGGCCATTGCGTGGTGTTCTCGACCCATGTGATGCAGGAGGTCGAGCAGCTCTGCGATTCCATCATCGTCATGCACCGGGGCCGGGCGGTCGCCCAAGGCTCTCTCACCGATCTCTACGCCATGACCGGGACGAATCGCATGGAAGAAGCCTTCGTAAAACTCGTGGGGGAAGGCGATGCTTAAGTTCATCCGTCTCGTCTATCGCCATGAATGGACCGATTTCCTCAGGGACCGAAGCACGTTCCGGACCATGACCATCATGCTCGTGGTGATGCCCGTGCTCTTCTCCTACATCCTCGGCACGGTCGAGAACCTCACGCACGGCCTTAAGGAAAAGGACAAACGCCTCGGTTACGTCGATTCCCCGGGCGTGCGCGAGCTCCTGCCCTACCTTCATCAAAGCGGCATCATCACCCTGCCGGTCAAGGGCCTTGATAAAGCGGAATTCTCGGCTCAAAAATTAGAAGCCCTGCTCCGCGAGAAACCCAAGGACGAGCTCGATCCCAAGGAAGGCAAGGCCTATGAGCTCTGGACCTCGGGATCAGACGAGAAGGATCAGGCGAGCGCTCGCTCCATCCATCTCCTCCTGATGAACTACAATCAACTCATAGGGCAGCGCCGCTTGATCCTCCACGGCATAGCCCCGGCCGTGCTGGAAGCCTATCCGGTGGTGATGAAGTCTCTCACCGTGGATGAATCCTCGGGTTTCGCCACGCTCGATATCCTTATTTCGCTCTTCGGCATGGCCCTGTTCTGGTCGACGCTTCACCTCGCGGTGGATACGACGGCCGGAGAAAGGGAGCGCCTCACGCTCGAAAGCCTGTTCTACACCGCCGCGCCGCGCACCGCCCTCGCGCTGGGGAAATGGGCGCTCATCACCACCATCATCGTCATCGCCACGTGGCTCGTCGGCAGCGTGTTTTGGGCTCTCGGCGAATTCGCGATCTTCCAGGAGCTCCTCGGCCGCACCGGAACGTTCGCTTACGGCAAGCTGCTGCAAGGCCTCCTCGTGTTCCTCCCGCTCTGCCCGACTATAGCAGCAATGCAGCTTCTCATCGGGACCTTCGCCACCTCCGTGAAACAGGCCCAGGCCTTCAACAGCGTCACGGGCCTCATGAGCCTGCCGCTCAGCTTTTTGATCTTCGTCGATCAGATCAAAATCTTCGCCTGGATGCCGATCTTCGGTC
>JASLCY010000052.1 GCA_030151925.1 Oligoflexus sp. | reverse complement strand
GATGAATACGCGGTGTTCGTGTCCCGTTATCTTCACGAAATCGTCCGATTCGAGGTGGAGGAGCTCGCCGATGGGTATGCTGATCTTGATCTGGTCGCCAAGGCGGAAAATCACGTTTTTGTCGGCCGTGATGAGCGCCCCGTGCAGGCTGAGGTCGATCATGCGGCCTTCGGCCTGCGCATCGTTGTTGAGGCTGAAATAGGTCACCGGCAGGTTCACCGGATAACGGCGGGACTTGCGGCGGTTCTTCGCGTCGATGCCGTTCTTGATGCGGGCGTAGATCTGCGGGAGAGTCGAGGTCGGATAGACCATGTACTCGTCGGATTCCCGGTAGAGGAACAGTTCCTTGTGGTAGTTCTGGATGAGCGCTTCGGGATCCTTGGTGAGGAAGAGCACCGGGATGCTCTCTTCGCGGCGCTTCTCCTTCATCAGGCGGATCATTTTTATCACGGTTTCCCGTTCGACGAATTGATCGTTGACGATGAGGAGCGAGATGTTCCGCCCGAACTGCCTGGTGAGCTCATCCGTGCTCTTCGCATAGGCCAGCGCGAGGGCCGGATAGGTTTTCTTGATGTAACTTTCGATGCCGGACGCGATAGCCTTGTCGATGCCCTCGCCCAAAGCCAGGATCACGTAGTTCTTGCGTTTCTTGCGCGGGCCTTGGAGATAGGCTTCGAGCTTATTGCCCGACTGCTTCTCTTCGCTGCCTTTTTTCTCGGCGACTTCGGTCATGGCTTCCCCTTACATGGCTACAGGGCTGCGCGCGTCGCGGGGTTTGCTGCGAGCGGTCTGGATTTGCTTGAAGTAACCTTCGGCCTTCTTCACCCAATCGAAGCGCTGGTCCTGGGGAATGGCGAGGGCCGTGCCTTCGATGTAATCCTTCCAGTGCTGCGTGGCTTTCGCCTGGTCCTCCGCGTTCTGCGTGAGCGTCCAGGTCTTATGGAGGCTGAGGGCCCGATAGTAGGACAGCGTGTGGACGGCCTGGGGATATTGGGCCTGAGGCACGTAGCGCAGCTGATCTTCGGTCTTGTTGAGGATGGCCTCGCATTGGCGCCAGTAGCTGATCGCGAGATTCTGGTCGCGTACCGCGGCCTGCTCGCCGGCTTGGAAGAGCGCGACCGCCTCGTTGATGAACGAGCCGATGAAACGCTTGTCCTTGAAGGATTCCACGTCGGGCTGCGAGGTGACCTTGTGGAAGGCCGTCGCGGCCTTCACGGGATCGTGGGTTTGATTGAGGTAGAGCTCGCCGACCATGTGCTGAGCGAGGGGATAGCTCGCTTCGGTATCGGGAACCGCTTCCAGAAGCTGCTCGGCATCGTTCACGCGGCCTTCCGAGACGTAGATCTTCGCGGCCTGTATGGGGTCCCGATGAAGGGTCAGGGCGGTGTCCTCGCGCAGGATGATGCCGCGCGCGCCGACGGCCTGCGTGCGGGTTACGCGTTCATAACCGTCGACGCCGCCGACTTCGACGATGACCGAAGGCCCTGGATAGGGAATTTCGGTGTCGATCGGCGTGCGGCCGAGGTCGCGGCCGTTGATCTTCACCAGGGCGCCGGTCGGAGAGGTTTCGATCTGAACGGGTATCGCATCGTGGGCGAGCGTGGCCATCAGGGACTTCTGGCCCTTGAACAGCGGGACCTCTGCCGGCGTATAACCCGGGCTGTAGACATGGACGTTCGGCGATTTCAACGTTTCCGCGACAGGGATGAGGGCCTGGCCTTTGAGATCGCTGGAGCCGAGCCAATGATCGCCGTCATAGACTTCGGCAAGACCGATAGGGCCTTTGCTTTGGTCTTCCGTCACCGCGAGGGTAAGCGCCTCATCGGTCGGAAGGGAGCGGCGTTCGATCGCCACCGAGTTGCCTGGTTCCACGCGGGAATTCGGCTGCGTCTGCTGGAGACGGATGCGGCTGCTGTTCGCCCCGGCTTCGGTCACGACCGCGCTCGCGATCGCATCCCACGCGCTGATCTCGCCGTTGGGCAGGCGGAGGTTGCCGGTGATCTGCACGCGATCGCCGGTCTTCAGGCCATGGCTTTGGCCGAGGTTGATGCGGAATTCGTCTTGCAGGGCTTCGGTCACGGCCCCTTCATGGCGAAGGTTCTGGACGAGGCGCTGCGACAGCTCGCTGAGGACGGCCTGGGTCGAACCCTTGGCCTTCACCGAGAGCGAGGTGGAATACACCATGCGGCCTGAGAGATCGATGGCGGAGAGGATGATGCGGGCGTCGGGGCCTTCTATGAACGAAGGGCGGACGATGTAATGAAGCGTTTCATTGATTTTCTTGACCTCGGTCCAGGTCGAGGCGGAGAGGTCGTTCAGGGAGAGCTTCTGGGCCGCGAGCTTGCCGTTGAGCGCAGGGCCGTTGGCTACGCTCGCCCCCGCCTGGGCGAGAGCCGCGGTAAGGCCTTCGAGGGTCGGAGCGCTCAGGAGGTTCTGGCCCGCGTGGTTACGATAGGTGATGAAGTCCATGAGAGCGATCTTGGGCAGGAAGGGCTTCACGCTCTGGAAATGCTGGATGATCGATTCCTGGCTTTGCGGATTGAGGGTGTATTCCGCTTTGCTCGGCAGCCAGCGCTCGGCTTCGAGCGCGACTTTGCCGCCCGCGAGATCCTCAGGCGCCATGGGGGCGATCAAGGAGCCGAAGCGATCGGTTGCGCCCACGGGTTTGCCGTTGAGAGTGACCCGGACGCCTTCCACGCCTTCCATATTCGCCTGATTGGGCGTGATGGCGAAGACCTCGAGACTGCGGCCGCGATTCATCTCGAAGCGGACCCGGTCGCCGTCCATCAGTTGGAAGGTGCGGCTCTGAGTCTGAAAGCCCTTGGCGCGAGCCAGGATCACCGCGGTGTCCATGCCTTCGGGAAGGCGGAAGCTGCAGCGGCCGTTCGTGTTGCTGTAGCAGCCTTTGACCCACTGCTTCTTCGTACTGTCGCCGTAATAGATCGCAGCGTTTTCCACCGCGTCGCGACCCGATACCACGTAGAAGGTCAGCGGACGGCCCGTGGCGCCGGCTTCAGCAGGTGCGGCCTCCGGCGCGGGTTTGGCCTCGATGGTTTTCGCCTCTGTCTCCGTCGCCGGATCTTTGGGGGTATCGTCCGCAATATCAATGGTTTGCGGTTGATCGGCCGCAGGGGCTTCCGCCGCCTTCTCCGCGGCAGGGGCCTCGGTGTCGGGCAGAGCCGCGGTCTTCGGCGTATCCCTCGTCACACCATAAAGCGTGGCCTTGAGTTTGAACGTATTCACGTCGCCGTGTTTAGCGGTGATCGTTTCAAAGAAGGGGGCGTAGAACGTATCGGTGGAAGGCTTGCTGACCTCGACGAGGATAGGCTCGTCGCTCGGCAGGCTGAGGTTGCCCTTGAACTGGCCGTTCTGATCGGTGGTACCGACCTGCTCTTTGTTTACCATGACGTTGGCGCCGCTCAGCGGTTTGCCGCTGTCGCTCAGGGCTTGAATCTGGAGGCTGGCTTCCGAATGAAAATATCGACAGCCGCCCAAAGCCATCACACTCATGAGGACGAGGCCGGTAAGATTCTTCGTCATGGGATTCCTCTGGATTCGCTTGTCGTTCAGTTGCTGGGCGCCTCGGCTTCCGTATCGCCGGCTTTCGCTGCGGGTTCGGCAGGCGCTGGTGTCTCTTCGGTCGCGGCGGGAGGCGTCGCCGCCGCAGGCGCCGCGGTCGTCTGGGATTCAGGCGCCGTCGGGGCCGCATTCGCCGCGGGAGCCTCGGCGCCCGCTACCGGAGCTGCCGTCGCAACGGGTTCTGCGGGCTGAGCCTTATATCTTTTGAATTCCTTGTTCAGCGGATAGGAGAATTCCTTCGAGCGACCGGCCTCGTCCTTGATGATGACGACGACGCTCAGGAAGCGCCCGCCCGCGACGTCGTGCGGCGGCTCGAAGTAGAAGGCCTTGTTCTTGAAGTTGCGGATGTTGAAGTTCTCATCGTTCGATTTATCGTCGCTCATCATCACCGGATGGCTCGAGAGCTCGTAGCTCTTGCCGTCGACGCCGACGAAGGCCGCGGTCGCATGCACCGATCCGCTGGTCTTCTGCTGGCTGTTCAGGTTCTTGAGCGAGAGGCGGATCGTCATGCTCTTCTCACCCATCTGGGTCTTGAAGTTGTCGATCGTGATAGGGGGCGAATTGCTGGCGAGAGGTTGGCTCACCGCTTTCTCCTTGGGAGAGAGATCAGCCGTCTTATCCACAGCGGGCGCGGCCGGAGTCGGCGTCGCGGCAGCGGCCAGGGACATGGTCTCGCTGGTTTTGGCCTGGTCAGGAGCGACGGCCGGCGTTTCATCCTTATTGGTCGCGACGAGCGGCGAGTTGTTCGGATAGGCCTTCTCGTAAACTTCGTCATAGCGCGTTTGGTAGTTGAAGACCATTTCGAGCAGCGACTGGCTGTGCGTCCTGAGGTCGGAGATGACAAGGTGATCGCGAATCAAAAGAGTCGTGGAAATCAAAGCCCAAACGACCGCGGCGCTGAGAGCGCCAACCGTAAAGTAGCTCGTTCCTATGCTGAACTTGAGCGTATGGGTTCGATTCGAATCGATGAAGTAGATGACGTTGAGATAACGCTTGCGTTCAAATCGCTTGCGGTTCTCGGCTTTCTCTTTGCTGGACTCGTGTTGTTTGGCCATGGGCTTCCTCAGGACGAGCTAAAACGGACCTACTATGATTGTACCATTTTGACTTTTCTTAACCATTCACCCCATCACGGCAATTCCTGCCGAGGCCATGAGGCCAGCTTATGAAATTCATAAGAGGCGGAAAATTCACGCAGCTTTTCGAGTGCCTAGACCCGAAATGGGGTTAGAATAGAAGCAGGGGTTCTGTTATTCTCCGTATCCCCTTGGCGACGGGGACAGAACGAAAGTAAGGGAGAGAATGTCGTGCTTACACCTTCAGCGACGTTGCCATTGATCAAGATAGGTATCATTCGCAGCACCAGCATCGGTGATGTGGTGCTGGCGACCGCCTGCATCGACTTCCTGCGGCAGATCCCGGCGCCGGTGGAGATCAGCTGGGTCGGGCGGAAGCCGGCCCTGCAGTTGATCGCCAACGCCTTCCCCGAAATCAAGACGATCGACGTCGATCCCGATCTCAGCAATTATTCCGACAAGGTCGCGGAAGAACTCAAGGATGTGCATTTCGTTATCGATTTGCAAACCAACCTCCGCTCGCAATTGCTCTGCCGCACTCTGAAGAAAGAGTACCGCATCAAAAGCTATACCTGCGATAAACGCTCGCTCGATCGCGGGGCGATGACCGTGATGTCCCGCCTCCGGGGCCGGCGCCGGATCTTGCCGCCCGAGATGCAGACGACCGAGGTGTATCAATACGAGATGATGCTCAGGACCCTGCGCCACGCCTTGTCCGTGCATATGCCGGTCGAGATGCAGGACGTCCTGCAGAGCATCACAGCCGTCCCTTCCCTCCTCTCGGCCGCTGTCGCTGCGGAAACGCCTTGGCAGAAAGAGCTCAAGTTCGGACGCTGGCTCGCGATCGCGCCCGGCGCGGCCTACGACACCAAAAAAGCGCCGATCAAGCTCTTTCATGACATCGCGGATCTCCTGCGCCGCAATCTGGAGGCCGATCCCGACCTCAAGGGCGAACCGATCGGGCTCCTCTTCGTGGGGAACGAGCAGGAGCGTGAGATCGCGGTCACGATCCTCGATAAGCTGGATTGGACGGGGCCTATCCTCAACCTCGCCGGCAAACTCAATCTATGGGAGACGGCGCAGGCTCTGCATAAGGCCGATGTCCTGCTCTGCAACGATTCGGCCCTCCTGCACGTGGCGGAGTCGGTCGGCGTTCCCGTGGCCGCTCTCTTCGGGCCTACGGTCGAAGCCTTCGGTTTCCCGCCCTGGCGACCGAACAGCCGCGCGTTCTCCGCAGCGCTCGGCTGCCGGCCTTGCTCCAAACACGGCAAACAAGAATGCCGTTACGGCGACAAACTCTGTTTTGGTTTGATCCAACCGGGACAGGTCGCCGAACATCTCCGGCAAATCCTCAAGAGCAACCGATTAGCCGCTCAAGCGAGCCAAGAACAATATGTATAAGATCGCGCTCAGCCTTTACGAAGGCCTTTGGATTCTCCTGCTCGGCCTCTTGCGGGCCGCGACCGTCTTCAGCCGCAAACTCCAGGACCAGCTCGCGCTCCGCGAAGGCGCCCTCGAAAAACTCCAGCCGTGGGCGAAGGAGCGGGCGCGTTTTCCGCGTTCGGTCGTCTTCATCTGCTCCTCGGCCGGTGAATACGAACAGGCGAAGCCCCTCATCGCGCGTTTGAAAGCGCGCGGCGACTGCTCCCTCTTCATCCTGTTCTTCTCGCCTTCGGGCCTGAAGTTCGCTCAGTCGCAAAAAGAGGTTACGCCCTATCTTCTCATTCCTTCCGATAAGCCCACGTTCTGGAGAGAGGTGGCCGTCGCGCTCCGTCCGACCGCCTTCGTCTGCGTTCGCTACGAACTCTGGCCGGGGATGGTCCATGTCTGTAAACGTTATGCCCCGATCTATCTGGTCGACGGCGTGGAAGCCGCCCATCTCCGGAAGAAGCGTTGGGCGCGCAAGGTCCGCTCGTGGCTCCTGAAACCCATGAGGAAGAGTTTCGTGGTGCGCGCCCAGGACCAGAGCTTCTTCCACGAAGTGCTGGATATCGATAGCTCGCGCGTCCTGATCACCGGCGATACGAAATACGATCGTGTGCTCGAACGCATCTCCGAGCGGAGCGAGGCTCTGGCCCGACTGAAGGAGCAGCTGAAGGGTTTTCTCCACGGTCGCCGCATCATCGTGCTCGGCAGCGCCTGGCCGCGTGACCTGCAGGAGTTCGCGTCGATCTTCCGGCAGCTCAAGGCTTTCGATCCCAAGGCGGCCGTTATCATCGCGCCCCATGACCTCTCGGCGAGCAATGTGGATGGGATGCTGGTCACGCTCCGGGATCTCAACGTAAACCTTTGCCGCGTATCGACGGAGGGTTATGCCGCCGCGCATAGCGGACATGATGTGCTCTTCGTTGACACGCTGGGTGATTTGCCGGAACTCTATGGCTGCGCCCAACTTGCTTGGGTTGGAGGAGCCCTGCATTTTCGGGTGCATAATGTTTTGGAACCGGCTTGCAGAGGTCTCTATCTTTGTTTCGGGCCGCATTTTCAAACCAGCGGCGAAGCCGTCTCACTGGTCGAGCAGGGACTCGCTCGAGTTATTCATAATGGTCCGGAGTTTTTTCAGTGGTATAAGATCCTGAGCTGGGATACCGAGCCTCCGCATCAAGTCCTTTGGCAGGCCGTTATAGAGCAGAAAGGCGCCAGCGACCGCATAATTCAAGAGATATCAACGAGTTGGCAAAGCCAGCCAGCTCTTGCTACGACATAAGAAAGCCTACTGTATGAAGAAACTCATCATCAACGCGACGTCTTCGGAGACCCGTATCGGACTGCTCGAAGGCAATCGTCTGGTAGATCTCTACGTGGAGCGTCATACGAAACGCGGGATGGTGGGGAACATCTATAAAGCCAAGGTCAGTCGCGTCCTGCCCGGCATGCAATCGGCCTTCGTGAATATCGGCGCCGACCGCTCCGCTTTCCTCTACGGCGGCGACGTGATCGATCCGCATCATATTTCGACGATGAACGCGCAGCCGGACAAAGATCCGCGCGAGATGGCGAACCGTACGCCTATCGAAAAGATCCTGAAGGAAGGTCAGGAGATCTCCGTTCAAGTGGCGAAAGAGCCGCTCGGCACCAAGGGGCCGCGCGTGACGATGGTCGTGACCATCCCGGGCCGTTATCTCGTGCTCATGCCTGAGTTCAACAGCCTCGGCATCTCGCGCCGCATCGAAGACGAAGCGATTCGCAAGCAGCTTACGGACGAGGTGGAAGCCTTCCGCCCGCCCGAGATGGGCATCATCATCCGGACGGCCGCGCTCGAGGTGCCCCCCGGCCATCTCAAGAAGGATCTCGATTACCTCCTGAAGATCTGGGAATCCGTCTCGGAGAAACGCAGCAAGGTCGCAGCGCCGGCCCTGCTTTATCAGGAGCCCGACCTCGTCCTGAAGACGACGCGCGACCTCCTGTCGGAGGACGTGAGCGAGATCATCGTCGATGACGAGCAGGTCTACAATCAGCTAAAGCACTTCCTCCACTCGATCCCCGGCGCCGATGAGAAGCTCGTCTATTTCCAAGGTCCGGATCTCATCTTCGATCACTACGGCCTGGAGCTCGAGCTCGCCAAGGCAATGTCGCGTAAGGTCTGGCTGCCGTCGGGCGGATACCTCGTGATCGATCAGACCGAGGCTCTGACCTCGTTCGACGTCAATACCGGGAAGTTCGTGGGGTCGGTGAACGCGCGCGACACCATCCTGCGCACGAACCTCGAGGCGGTCGAGGAAATCGTCTATCAGCTCCGCGTCCGCAACCTCGGCGGCATCATCGTGCTGGACTTCATCGATATGGAGAACCTCGAGGATCAGGCGCGGGTGAACGATCGCCTCACGGAGGCTTTAAAAGCCGATAAATCGCGCACCAACGTGCTCGCGATCAATGAGCTGGGGCTCGTGCAGATGACGCGGAAGAGGACCCGCGAATCGATGGAACGGGTGCTGACGAATGATTGCCGCCACTGCAACGGCTGGGGACGGACGCTGAGCGCGGAATCGCTGGTCATGGAAATGATGCGGGAGATCGAGCGGATTTATCTCAAGCGGAAGCAGAAGGATATTCGCATCCGCCTGCGCGACGACGTCTACGAGAAGCTGATGAACGAAGAGCGCCCTCTCTACAACAGCCTCGTCGAGAAATACCAATTGAACCTTACGTTCGAGCCGGCCTCGCTCAAGGTCGAGATGCTCGATGAAGCGCCCTATGAAGTTTTAGGTTGATGCTCAGCGGGCCAAGGTCGATTTGCATTCGATGCCCGAGAGGGTCGTCATAGGTTCTTTCTGCAGGCGGCAGGCCGCTTCCACCACCCGATAAGTGGCTTCGCAGCGATTCGCTCCCAGGGCCTCGATAGGCTTATGCAGCGTCTCGGCGCCGATCGCCTTCAACGAGCAAACCGTATATTCGTCCTTTTGAATCACGCAGTTCCGCCAGTGCGGTGGGCATACCTGCGCGGACTTTTCTTTCTCGCAGACGACGGGTTTGATCTTCGTGGGATTGAGTCCTTTGCCGCAGGCGAGCGTCTTCAGGGCATTCCGCGCTTCACACTCATTCTTGCCCCAGGCTTCGGGACGATTCATCTCATTCAATTTTTCGTCGTCATAAGCTGTCGCAAAACAACGACTGGGCTCTTCGGTCGAATCGCAGTCTTCGAGTTTCGCCGGGCATTCGCCTTCATTCGCGAAAGGATGGCACGAGATCTGCTCAGGGGCTTTGACCGCGATCTTCGCCGAACACGCTTTGAGAAAAGCCTCGCGTCGCGCCTGGCAAGGCGATGTCCCGTAGCCTACGATCTGCTCGGAATCGGCAAGAAGGGAATCCGTCGATTTCAAAACCACGCAGCGAAAGGGGTTGCTGTGCTCTTCCTCGGGACAGACGGGAGCGTCCTCGGGTTTGCAATCGACCTCTACCTTGGCCGTCAGCGCTACGGGCGCAGCCGATTCAGGAGCGGCCGCGGGCGTTTGGGCCTGGGTTTTGGTGCCGTCCGTTTCCTTGGGAATAAGCTCGAAGACCGGTCCCGAGGCGAGAGGCTTCTCGGTCGGCCCGCCGTCGGTGCTTTTGCAGGCGGTCAGCAGGACGAGCAGTGATAGGGTGATGGATTTGAACAAGACGGCGCCTCTTCTACGGAAGAATTCTAACGAGCTTTTCCAGTGTATCACGAAGCTGCCGGGGTTTTAGCGGTGTTAGCCGCCTTCCCGGAGTCTTTTCCGCTGCTCATTGCGCTGGCCGCGGCTTTCGAGTCGGAGGACGCGACTGCCGCGTTCGCTTTCGCGCGCGCCTTGGCGAGTTCGGCTGTGGCATTCGCGTTTACCTGCGCTTGTTTGGTCGAGGCTTCCTGCGATTTCTTGAGATCGAGTTTGCCTTCGGCCTTCATGCGATCAAGGCTGTCGGCGACTTGGCTCGGAGACTTGGGCGAACTTTTTTGTTCCATGGCGGAAGTCTTCGCCGCACCGTATTGAGGAGGCGTGGCGAGCGATTTATCAGCGGGCGCGCCCGGCATTCCGGGGAGCACGGCGGGAGCGGCTTGAGACAGGCCTTGGAGCGAAGCCACGGGTGAATTAGGAGCTGCCGGACCGGTTGCTGCGGTCGCCGGCGCCTGGCCTGTGGGGGCTGCCGCGCCTACTGCGGGATTCGCGCCAGCCGGGGCCGCGCCGGGTGCATTGGCTTTTTGATTCTCAACATCGTAGCCGACCAGACCGACCGAGCGGATCTGATCGAAGGTGACTTTGCCGAAGTCGGAGAAGAGCGCGCCGTCCTTCGCTTTGATATCGACGCCGGTGATCCGGGCCTTGCTCTGGATATTGATGGGAACGTTGTCCCCTTCCATGTTCCGAGCGGTGACGTTGAAGGTATAGATGCCGTCGCCGGCAGGTTTGCCGTCCGAACGCATGCCGTCCCACGGCAGATCATGCGTTCCCGCATCCATCGCGCCGAGGTCGATCTGGTTGATGAGCATGCCGTCGGCACCACGGATCTCGAGGGTCGCGGCCGCGACAGGCGCCTGCGCGGAGAATTCGGAATGCGTGATATTGCCGTTTTCCAGGCGAACCCGTCCACCGTCGACGGTCACTTCTTTGCCGATGTAGTTCATCATCTGCATGTTCTGCGCCGTCGATTGCTGCGTCGTGAGCTTCTCGATGCCCTTGTTCACGTTCATCATCTGCTCGAGGGCGTTGAACTGCGCGAGCTTCGAAGCCATCTCCGCGCCGTCGTCCGGGTTCATCGGGTTCTGGTGCTGGAGCTGGGTCACGAACAGCTTCATGAAATCGTCTTTGCCGAGCTCGTTCTTCGGCTGACGTTTCTCTTTGGTCTGATTCGAGAGTTTTTCGAGGAACTCGGCGTCGCTCGAAGACGAGAGGTCGCCGTTCTCCTTGGCTTTCCTGTCCTTCTTCATCTCGTCCACCGAATTGGTGATCAGAGTCTTGAAGTCGGTCTTCGATTTGTCGTCGCCGCTCTTCTTCTCGAGGTTGTCATCCACCTTCGCATCCGAGAAGACCTGGGTCGCGCTGGGGGCGACGTGCGGAGGGTTGATCGCTTGGGTAATCGATGACATGAATTAGACCCTCACATGAATGCTGCCGCTGGGAGCGCCAGAGGCATCGGGTTGAAGGTTCTGCGTGTTATGGCTTTGGCGATAAGTACGGCTCGATTTACGGGTCGAAGTCGTGCCGCCGACCGAACTGATCTCTTCCGTCTGCGAAGAAGCCTCTCTCTGGGACGAACGGCCGTCGGACGAAGTCCAGGACGATCCGCCCGTGAGGCCGATCTCGACCTTCGAGAGGTTGAGGTTCTGGCTCTGCAGCGATTCCTTGAGTTTCGGCAACTCGGTCGCGAGGATCTCGCGGGCGTGCGGTGAGGCCGCCGCGATCTTGATATCGACCCTATTGTCCTTCACCTCGATCGCGAGATCGATCGCGCCGAGCTCCTTGTTGCCGATGTCGAGGCGGATCGCTCCGCCGCCTTTTTCCACCAGCATCGTCGAGTTATCGAAGACGTGTTTCACCATCTCTTTTGCGGCCTGGGGCGGAACCGCGGCTTCGGGAGCACCCAGATCGAAGCCGGCGCCTTGGGCATGATTGGTATGCTGGCTGTGGTTGACGTGAAGGAAGTCGTGATTGCCCTGCTCGAGCGCACCGTTCTCACTTTCGCCATCCGACGACGAACCTTGGAAGCCGCCTTGTTCGGCCTGCACGGCGAAGCTTTGCAGGGGTTCAAAGAAGGCCTGCGAATCCAGAGGCTTGCTGCCTTCGCCGATCTGGGCTTCGGCATCGCTCTGGAGCTGGAACGAATGAATGCCTTCGAGCCAATCACGAGGCTCCGGACGAGCACTCGCACCGTCGGCGCGCAGGAGATCAGGCTTGAAGGTAAAGGTCTCCGCAGCACGAAGATCCATCGTCTGGAAAGGATTCTCGCTGGTCGTGCGAACCTTGGGCAAGCCGTCGGCATTGGGCATCTGTCCCGCGATCGAGCTGGCGTCCATGAGAAATTGATCGACGGTCGTCAGGGGGCGGCCGCTGTCTTTGAGGGATTTGAGCGAAGTCGCCGAGAGACCGTCGCCCGCGTCTTTACCCGCGTTGAAGGACGAGATTTGAGTGTCGTTGCCGCGGTTCATGAGCATGCCCAGGAATTCGAGCTCCATGGGGTTCTCGTCGCCTTTCGCGGCGGCATCAAGAGCCGAAGCCTTGGTCGCGCCGGCCTTCTCGGCCTTGGGAGCGTTCGTCATCAAACCTTCGCTCGCGCGCAGCCGGGTCGCCCGTTCGATGTAAGGCGTCGCGCCCTCGAGCGGCAGGGTGTCTTGCATGATGCGAGCTTCGGTCACGACGCGATCCACGTCGACGTCGAAGGATCTCATCACATCCTTGAGGCTGACGGGCGTCGCCATCAGAGCCTGGAACGCCGCCGGATCTTGGACTTTCACGGTATCAGGCGTCCAGCCCATATCGTTCAGCCATTCGCCGAGCGGCTTCACTTCTTCCACCACCGACGCGGGATCGTCCGCGGCGAGCACGTTATTGAGCATAGGCGATTGAGCGAGGGTCGAAGGAATCGCTTCCGGTTCGACGTCCTGCAATTGCCCGGTGAGTATGGCGAGGGCCGGCATCATGCGCGGCATGGCGCTGGGCTGAAGCCCCATGAATTGGAGCATATCCTCGAGGCGCTTTTCCCAGGATTCGGGTTGATTGGCGTCTTTGGCGTCAGTCGCGGTATTTACGGCTTTAGCGGCGTTATCGTTGAAGGTCTTCTTCGGGCTCTTGTCGTCCAGAGCCGTATTCGAAGCCTCGGCGCTGGCGTCGCCGTCGTTTTTAGGAGCAGAGGGGGCAGCGGCTGATTTTTTCACGACGAGCGTGTTTGATTTTGCGGCCTTATCATCCTTGGCCGAAGCTTGCTGGGCAGAATCTGCCGCGTCGCTCGCCACGGAGTTAGCCGCGGGGGCTTTGGCTGGCGTTGCCTTCTGCGCGGTCGGAGGGACCGGCTTAGGGGTATTATTAATGGAAGCGGTGTGACCGACGAGCTCTTTGGTTGTTTTGCCTTCGTCTTTGGCGAGGGCCTTGCTGCCGGTCTTGGCGGTTTTCGCATCGTCCTTGGCCGCAGCCTTGGGCAAAGCCTTAGTCTCCTGGGAAGCCGTTTCGGAGGCCGCCGGAGCTTGACCCGTCTTGTTCTTTTGAGCGTCTTTGGTCTCAGGTGCGGCAAGGTGATCCGCAAACTTCAAAGCGTCCTTGCTCACCCCGGGGCGTATCCCGGTATTATCGTCAGGCGTATTGGCGGGCAAAGCGTTTGCATCGCTCGCCACTGGTCCGTTAGGGAGGGCTGGAGATTTTATTTTAACCACGGCCTCAAGTTTCCTTTCCGCGCACCGAAGACAGAGATGACTGATAGGCTCTCCTAAGCAGTCTCCATGCCAAATCGCTACATTAATGATCTCAATTCTTTAGATCGCGCAGAAGAGTCCTGACTCGGCAAATACGGCCGCTGGTTAGAACCTTTTTGCCCAGTCCCATGCTGCCTCTCGACACCGCCGAACCCAGGGGCCTTTTCAGAGCTCGCAAAGCGGGCGATTTCTGTTGACACTCAAGGTCCTTTTTAAGAATATGTGACGCTCTCTCGGCTCACCATGCCAAGAGGCAATTGTGCCTTGGGCATAATTCACAGGGAAAAGGTTCATCGAGCAAACATAGAGCTCGACAGAACTCGGATTGAGGAGTTTTTATGTTTGCCGTATTTCAAGCTGGCGGCCACCAATACCGAGCTAGCCAAGGTGACACAATCACCGTTGACTTCCTCGAAGGTAAAAATGAAGGCGATAAAGTTACTTTCTCCAACGTTCTTCTCGTTGGCGGTGACAAGACAACTGTCGGTGCTCCCTTCGTGAGTGGCGCTACTGTTGAAGGCGTTGTTAAGAAACAAGGCTTCAACGCAAAGATTCTCGTTGGTAAATTCAAACGTCGTAAAGATTACAAACGTACTCGCGGCCACAAGCAGGCTGTAACGACGATCGAAATCAGCAGCATCAAAGGCTAATTCCTCGCGGATTTCCTTTTGGGCTCGTTATAAGGGTAATGAAGCATGGCTACGAAAAAAGCTGGTGGTAGTACAAAGAACGGCCGCGATTCGAA
>JASLCY010000601.1 GCA_030151925.1 Oligoflexus sp. | reverse complement strand
TGATGGCTTCGAGTGCGGGTGAGTAATCCATAGCAGAAGACCTCCTTGGCGAGGCCTCACATTAAAGCCAGGCCTTCGAGGAGGTCCACGGACATCTTCTCGGTGTTTTAAGGGGAAACGCGATCGCCGTTACGAACTTCCAGCGAGTCGTGGAGGAGATAACCCACAGCCGCGGAGCCGGAGGTGTCGAGGATATAAACATGAGCGACCTGGCTATCGGTATCGGGCAGGTTCTTGCTGATGAAACCGAGCGCCGGGACCTTCACGTTCTGGATGATGCGGTACGTGCCTTTTTCCTTGAGTTTGCCTTCGCTCTGATCGATGAAGACGATATCGCCACGGCCGCCTATGTGCGTGTGAGGCTCGGTGAAGCCCACCACCATCTGCTCGGCGCCCTTGATCTCGGTCTCCGGCTTGCGCGGCACGCGGCGCTTCACGTTGCGCAGGGGAATGAGGATGTCGCCGGGCTGTATGCCGTTCTTATTGAAGACGACCTTGCCTTTGAAGATGTCGGAGTCTTCCTTGTCGACCTGCAGGAGCTTGAGGTGCGCGACGAATTCATAACGGACGCCGACGGCATCCTTCTTCTCGTTGACGATCTTCTCGCCCTTGCGAACGACGGTATAAGTGGCTCCGACCTTGAGGGCATCGTTCTGCTTGACGATGACCATCTGATCCTTGTCGACCAGGAAAGAGCCCGCGGAGCCGCCGATCACGGTTCCCAGCGCGTCGAAGTCCTCTTCCACGATCCAGGCGGGGATGACGACCTGCTTGGTATCGAGGTCGAACTTGCCGCCGGCATCGAAGATGTCCTCTTCGATGCGCGGATCGCGCGGCATGTCCTTGGGATCGATCACGGCGATGTTCTCAGGCGCTTCCGAGCGCATCAGCAGGGCATCGATATTCTCGCGGACGAGCTCCGACTCGACGACCTTGCCCTTCGAGACGGGCAGGATATCGTCTTCGGAGACGACTTGGAGGAAAGGCGGCGTCTCGTCGTCGCCGGCGAAGAAGCGAAGCTTCATGCCCGGATAGACGAAGTTCGGGTTGGTGATGTCGGGGTTGAAGGCCCAGAGCTTCGGCCAGTAGTTAGGCTCGTCGATGAGCTGATCGCAGATGTCGTAGAGGTTGTCGCCTTCTTTGACTTCGTATTCCTCGGGAGCTTCGCCGCTCGCGAGGTTCCTGAGCGTGCCGACGTTGGGCGCGGCGCCGGAGAAGAGGTTGGGTTCGGTCACGCGTTTGATGTTGCTCTTGATGTCGATGGCGGGGCCGAGGTCCATCTGCGGCGCGGGTTTGCTGTCGCCCGTATCCACGTGCGCGGGGCCCTTGTCGATCTTCTGCTTCGGCTCGGCGACGGACGTATCGACCGCGGCCGCGTTCATGCCTTCGAGCGAAGGCTCCGCGGCGTTGCTCCGCGCGGCGAATCCGGCCAGCAGGGTCAGGGCGAAGAGACGAAGCCTCATAACTTCTCCTTCATCCTGGTTATCTCCGCGCGCGCCATCTCACCGAGGTCCTTGTCGGGATTCTCGTCGAGTATCTTCTGGAATTGATCGAGCGCCCTCTGGTGGAAGCCGCGGTTCTCCTCGATCTTCGCCTGGTAGAAGGCCGCGTGGTTCACCCAGGGGTTCGAGGGGTAACGTTCGCGCAGCGAATTGAAGCTCTCGTCCGAGAGTTTGTATTCCTTGAGGTAGAACCAGCTCAGGCCGACCCAATAGAACTGGTTGCCTTCGGTGATGCCGTCGTCGAATTTAGCGCCTATATCGTTATAGGCGGCGATCGCCTGGCCGTAGTTCGCGCGGTTGAATTTATCCTGCGCGTCGGCGAGCATCTTGCGATAGAGGGCCCGGTCGTGGCTTTGCTCGACCGCGACGGGAGCGGGCTTGGCGATCTCGAGTTTCGCGCCGGCATCGGTCGCGGGCCGCGCCTGGGCCTTCGGCAGGGACTTGGCCGGCCGCTCGTCCTCCGCCTTCAGCTCGTCGGGGATGATGCCGAGCATCAGGCCCTTCTCGAGGAGCTTATTGCGTTCCTTCTGCTGGATGAGCTGCGCCTCGAGATCATCGACCCTGGACCAGAGCTGCGCGACGCGGAGCTCGAGCGCGTCCGTTGCCGAAGTCCTCACCGAACCGGCCGCGCCGGCGCTCTCCTCGGAAGCCTTATCGCTTCCGAAGAACGTGCTGCACGACGACGTGAGGACGAGGCCGATGGCGAAGGCCAGGTGATGAACGCGCATGGGAGAAGTCCTTTTAGATCGCTTCCGCGACGGTCAATTGACGAATGAAATGCCGAATCTTCTGCATCTGCTCTTCCTCTATTGTCCCAAATTCGAAGCCGATGCGGTATTCCAAGGCAAAACGTTCCTCGGCAGAATCTTCCACGCGGTTCTTGATCTTGCGGCGCCAGCGGATGACGCCGGTCATGGGCATCGGCGGCGTCATGGGCAGGTGGAGGAAGCCCTGGACGACGTCCGTCTGCTTCTCGGCGGCATGCAGGAAAGAGGGGAAGCGCACCAGGAGGCAGACGCCGCCGAGGCTGATGTCGGCGACGGATATCCAGTTCGAGAGGCCGCCGTAAGAGCTGAAGAAAGGCGGGCATGCGGGATCGGATTGCTGGGATTTCCAAAAATCGAAGTTCATGAAGGCCGTGATGCCGGGCGTCACGCGGAAGCGGCTGTTGGTCCGGCGTTCCGTGCTGACCAGGGAGCGCGGCATCGCGCAGATGATGCCGTCCTTGGTCTTATCGACGATGACGGTGAGGAAGGTGAGCTGCGAGGACATCCCGAGGACCTCGACGCGGATCGGCATCTTCGTCTCGAGCTTGGCGAGGCCCACGTCCGACATCTTGCCGAGCAAGATCGCGGCATCGCCCTTGAATTTGCCGATTTTGGAGAATGTGCCGCGAATCGTGACCTTGCCGCTATCGCGATGCCGGAGCAGGACCTGCATGTTCCCATCGCACATCTTGGTGACAAGACGCGCGATGCTCTCAGGGTTCGAGATCTTGGAACTGGTTTCCTGCTCTTGGTTCATTCGGTTTCCCCTGAACGATCAGCCAGCTGAAGACGAGGCCGATGCTGGTCCAAAGCGCAAAACAATATTCGGTATCGCGCAGGTTGTTCTGGACGAGGCCAGAGCCGAGCGTCGCGAAAAAGACGAGAGGCAACGCGAGGTGATGAAAGGCCTTTTTCACTTGAAATGCCAAACGGCCCACAGCCGTCAAGAGAAGGGCGAGGCCGATTTCCCCGATCGCGCCGCCGTCGGCGAGGGTCTGGAGATAGATGTTGTGGGCATTGTATTTGCGCTCTAATCCAGAGTAGCCGGCTTTGAGATAGGTGTCTAGTAGCTGGGCATCGTAGCCTTGGAGCCCGGTGCCGAACCACGGGTGCGAGACGAAGAGCTGCCAGTTGACCTTCCAGAAGATCACGCGGTCGAACCTCTGCTCGAGGGGGATGCCGCTGTCGAAGAATTCCCCCCAGCGGCCCAGCGCTTCATGCGGCAGGGCGAAGAGGGCGAGAGCGATGACGCCGGCGACGGCGAGCGAACCGATGAGCAGGCCCTTGCGCCAGCGCGGGTAATTCCACACGCCCGCGCCTATCATCAGAGCCGCCGTCAGGATCAGGGCGAAGCGCGAATCGGTGAGGATCATCATCGCCAGCAGAAGCACGGTCTGCGCGGCCCAGAGCCTCGCTTCCTTAAGGCCCCTGGCCTTGAGGTCGAGCCACTGCGCGAAGGATACCAGCGCGAAGAGCATGAGGTTGTAGGCGAACGTCAGCGGATGGTTGGTCCATCCGGAAACCCTGTAAATACCGTAGTCGAAACGATTCTCGCCCAGCTTCGCGTGCAGGCCGTGCACCCAGTCGATGCCCGTGTATCGCTGCGCGACGCAGTAGGCGAGCAGGAGGATCGAGAAGGCGAGCAGGGCGCGGATGCGGACGAGCGGCTGCGCATAGCGCGATTGGAAGGCCAGCAGGACCGCGATGATGATGGAGCCCCAGACGCCCTGCTTGCCGATCATGTTCAGATAAGGTTTGAAGAACCTGCCGTGGCCCTCCAGATAATACTCCACCAGGCCGGAGATCAGCAGGATGAGCCAGAGGCCCGAGAGATCACGCACGAAGGTCTTGTAGAGGCGAGCCAGCGGCGTTCGCCAATCGATCAGGCGCCAGCGCCTCAGGAAAAGGTAGGTAAGCCCCAGCAGTCCCGCTGACCAGGACTGGGCCGCGGGCGCGAGCAGGATCGCGCAGACCATGATATGGAGTAGACCGTACTCCCATTTATCCTTATGCTTCACTAGGATTGGGCTCTCGGGATCCAGCACGGAAGGTGACATGCCTGTATGAATCGACTCGGTCATCCTATCTACTCCAAAATCATGGCCGCCGTACTGGGTTTATGGTCTGTCGGCGTTCGGGCGCAAGAGCTTGATATGGTTGAAACGATACCGAAAACCTATGCTAAAGACTATATGTTCCTGCAAGTGCCCTACGACACGCCCGTGGCCAAGAGCCGAATGCTCTATCGTCGCGAGCAGCCCGGTTTCGGCCTTAAATACGCGCACCGCCTCGATTCGGAATGGATCGTCGGCCTGGGCATGGAACGCAAGCCGGTGATCCTCAAACGCAACGATCACCCGATGTCGCTCCTGTCTTTGTCGAGCCAAACGCAGGCCGTCTTCAGGATCTACCATCCCTTTTATTTCCTCGTGGGCACCGAGATCGCTTATCTTCTCCCGACGATCAAGTCCACGCCGCCCTTTCAGAAGGATCCGGTCTTCTCGAGCGAAGTCTCGGTGGGCCTCAACGCTTCCCTCTGGTGGCTCACTTCGCGCAAGAGCGCCGTCACCTTCCAGGTCGAACGCTGGAAAGGCACGAAAACCACGATGCTGCAAGGCTACACCATGACACTCGGCTACGGCATCGGCTTCCTGTAGAAGTCGCTCACCCATGCGATGACGTCGTTCGGCGTCGTCGGGCGCTCCCATGGACTTAGTTCGACGAACACTGGGCGAGGCGCAGCTCCGCCTCCCAGCCGAAGCTCGGGCTCGCCCAGAGGCGATGCACGCCGTACTGCGGGCCGTTCACGGAGTTCGGCCTGAGTTTGGTCATCACCGTGCCGCTCGAGAAGATGATCGTCTCGTTGTGGACGAGGATGCGTTCGGAGTGGGAAGAGCCCTGGCCGTTGTTGATCGCCGCGAAGAGATCGTTCTGCGGGGTGGTCGTCAGGCAATCGGAAGCCGCCTCGCAAAAGCCCGCGCTCGTATCCTTGAGCGAGAACTCGGCGAGGAACTCGGAATAACCTCTCCAGATCGAGCTGCCCGGGATATGTCCCGAGATGATCATCCGCTCCGGGCAGATGCCGAGGCTCTTGAGGAGCTGCTGGAGCTCGATGCGGATGAAGGAATACCAGGCATCGGCCCTCTGCGCGACCTCCGGCATCTGCAGGTTGACGAGCAGTATCGGGTTGCCGTCGAGCTCGAGCAGCGAATAACTCATCGCCCCGTCGATGCCTATGGGCCACACCGATTTGATGTTGAGATCCTTCGTCGTGAGTTTGACCGGCAGGCCTACGGCCGTCGCGTTGTACTGCATTTCCTGGGTATCGCGGAAGGTCTGGACCAGCGAGGCGTCCCATTCGTATCCCTCGAGAGCGCCGGCCCCGAGGATATTCATATCGGATTCGCTGGGGCTGTCCCGACGCGCGAGCGCTTCCTGGAACACGACGATATCGGGCCGCGTGATGCGGAGCTGCTCGTCGATCAGTTCCAGGCGCTCGCGCCTGAAGAGCCAATCGCCCTTCCAATTCTTCGGCGAGAGGGTCGAGGGGACCCGCTGATTGAAGAGGTTGAGGTTCAGGACGGAGAAGCTGCGCTCGTCGAACTCCTTGGGCCCCTGCCCTCCGAACAGGACGCACGAGGTCGTCAGGAGCGAGAAGGCCAGGGTTGCGAGCGAGCGTAGCAGCATATCAACAGCCTAAGTAACGCGAGATCACCAAACGCTGGATCTCGCTGGTTCCTTCACCGATACGAAGAAGAGCGGCGTCGCGGTAGAAGCGCTCGATCGGATACTCCTTCATGAGGCCGTAACCGCCGAAGGTCTGTTGGCCTTCGCGGGCGCAGTATTCGGCGACTTCCGAGCAATAGAGCTTGGCCATGGCCGCCTGCTTCTGGAAGGGCAGCTTGTTCTGCTTCAGCCAGGCCGCTTTATAGAGCAGCGTTTCCGCCGCTTCGATGCGCGTCGCCATCTCGGCGAGTTTGAACGCGACCGCCTGGTGCTTCACGAGCGGCACGCCGAAGGTCTTGCGTTCCTTCGCGTATTTCAGGGTCATCTCGAGCGCGCCCTTGGCGAGGCCGAGGCCCATCGCGCCGATCGAGAGGCGGCCGTTGTCGAGCGTCTCCATCATGATCTTGAAGCCCTGGCCTTTGGTGCCGAGCATAGCGCTGCCGGGAACCTTCACGTCATCGAAATAGAGTTCGCCGGTGTTCGACGAACGCCACATCATCTTACCATGCATCACCTTACGCGTCAGGCCTTTCGCGTCAGCCGGGACGATGAAGCAGGAGAGTTCGTTGCGGCCGTTCGGCAGCTGGCCGGTGATCGCCTGCACGGTGATGCCTTGGGTCAGGTTCGAAGCGCTGTTGGTGATCCAGATCTTCGAGCCGTTGATGGTCCACTCGTCTTTCGCCGCATCGTAGGACGCGCGGGTCTTGGACGCCTGCGCGTCGCTGCCGGCTTCCGCCTCGGTGAGGCCGAAGGCCCAGAGGCCGTGGCCGGTACAGAGCGAAGGCAGGTAACGCTTCTTCTGCTCTTCCGTACCGTAGTAATAAAGCGGGCCGACGCCGAGGCTGTTGTGGGCCGCGATCGTCGCCGCCTGCGAGCCGTCGACGCGCGCGAGCTCTTCCACCGCGATCACGTACTGGATGTAATCCATCTCATGGCCGTCGTACCGGCTCGAGACGAAGGTCCCGAAGAGGCCGATCTCGCCCATCTGCTTGGTCAGGGATTCGGAGAACTCCTCTTTCTCGTCGAGTTCGTGGGCGCGAGGGGCGATTTCCTTCTCGGCGAAATTACGCACGGTTTGCCGGAGCAAGCCGATCTCTTCGTTTTCTGCGAAACTGTAGGACATCTTTTTTCCTTCCTGAGTATGAGGCACAGTCTTAAGAACTGTAGCTGGCGTTATTCGTCATCCTCCGGCGCCGCGGGAAGCTCATCGCCCTCGCGTCCGCCGAGTTCCTTCGCATCGTCGCGCGTGCGGCCTTCGCGGCCCGTGCTGCCGAGGAGCATGCCGCAGTATGATTTGTAGCGGCGTTCGGAGATCTTGCCGTCCGCCACCGCCTGGATCACCGCGCATCCGGGCTCATCGATGTGGCGGCACTCGCGGAACTTGCATTTGTTCATGAGCGCGCGCATCTCGACGAAGCCGTAACTGAGCTCGATCGGTCCCCGACCGGCGAGGACGAAGCTCCGGATGCCCGGAGTATCGATCACGTAACCGCCGCGCCCGAGCTTGATCATGCTCGCGTAGCTCGTCGTGTGGCGGCCCTTGTAGTTGATATTGGAGTTCTCTTCGACCACCTGATGGATCTCGGGGGTGAAGAGGTTGACGAGCGAGGACTTCCCGACTCCCGAATGGCCGCTGAGGATCGTGGTCTTGTGGTCCATGAGCCTGTGGAGCTCCTGGATGACAGGCGTCTCGTACGTCTGGTTCTCGACCTGCAGGCTGAAGACCGTGTAACCGAGGGAACGGTACGTGGCGATCTCCTTCTCGCACTTCTCGCGGAAGGCCTCGCTCTCGCCCGCCAGCAGATCCTCTTTATTGATGATGATGATGGCCGGGATGTCCTGCTCGGCCGCCAGCACCAGATAACGGTCGATCAAACCCCATTTCACGCCCGGGCTAGCGTAGCTGCCGACCACGAGCAGCTGGTCGACGTTGCTCGCCAGGACGTGCTCGCGATCCATGACCATGGGATCACGCCGCGCGATGCGGCTCCGGCGCGGCGCGATATGCTCGATCACGCAGCAGGGGAGATCGGTCGTGATCTGCACGTCTTTCTCATTGGTCGGGCGGCACAGCACCTGGTCGCCGACCACGATGTTGTTGCGCTCGTCGCGCCGGCTCTGGAGGTGGCGGCGCGCGACCGTAGCGAGCCACGGGTCGCGCGTCTCGATCTCGTTCTCGCGCGGCTCCGGCGAGATGAAGGCATAACGCTTGTGCACTTCCACCACGCGCGCGGCGAACCAACCCTGGGCGATGAGTTTATCCCAAAGGCCCTTGCCCAGCTCGAACTCGGAGTCCTCGGACTTGTGCCGTCTGAGCTTGTCTTTCGCTCGTCTTATCTTGTCGACCTTGGCGAGATGATCGGCGTCATCGTCACCCCGGTACTTCCACTTGCTCATGGGCGACCTTATCCTCGGCTGAAGTCTTG
>JASLCY010000569.1 GCA_030151925.1 Oligoflexus sp. | reverse complement strand
GACCGTCGTCATGGGCGGCAGGGCTTCGGAGATATCGAAGTAGATGAGTCCCGGGATCGACTGCCGTCCCCACAATTCGCGGCGCGCGACCTCTTGTTTGAGCCAGAATTCATAGGTCGGCTGCATCATAAAATGCGAAGCCGTATCGATCAGATCGCGATCGACCGTCTTGGTCGGGATCGCCTGGACCGAGAGCTGCTGATAACTTTCGATATGGCTCTTGGCGACGCGGCTGAATTCGGTCGAAGGCCAGAGCGCGCTCGACCAGCTCGAATGGTTCGACATCTCCCGGCGTTTAAAACCGTCGGCTTCGATAACGGTGATCTGCTGCTGCATCCAGGTGAGCAGATTCCTCCGCCAGTCCTTCCAGGTGAGGGCAGCGTTCACGATACCGCTCTGCACGGCCTCTTCCGCGGAAAGGATGCTGCGGCTCCGCCAGGTCTTGGCGAGCGCGGGCTGCTGATGCAATTGCGCGCCGAGCCATCCCAGAGCCGAGACCTGGCCCACCGCGAACTCCGGAAAACCGAACCAGGTGTCCCGATCGAAGACGAAGCGCTTATGGCAAGCCTGCATCAGCTCGAACATCGTGCCGAGGCAGTCTTTTTCCGTCGCGTAAATCCACGGGATCGGCGCCGAGCGGATCAGGCGCGTGAGTTTATGGAGGCGCAGCATCCGGCTGCGGAGCTGGTCGCGCAGCAGATCGCTCGTGAGCTCTCTCAGCCATTCCTCGGTCGCGTCGAGGCAAGGAACCTTCTGCAGCCATAGGACGGCCTGGACCCGATCCTTGGCCGCCTGCTCGCAGGAGAACCGATAGAACTCCTCGAGCTGCGTGATCTCCTGGGCTCCCGCCGCGCTCAAGGGAGAGGCGGAGAGCACCCAGTCGGCGAGCAGGAAGTTGTCGTATTGCTCATAATTCATGACGTGACCACTCTGCGAAGTGGCAATTGCCGTTCATCGCCAGGAAGATGAAAGCGCAGCGTTCGACATCGGCGACCAGGAACTCCATGTAGCCGGCGATCGCGTTGGAATAGGCGAGCCACTGGGGAAGGCGCACGTGCTCGGCCGCGACCTCCCGCTGCCGGAGCTGCTCCCAACACGCCGGCAGGAGGCCCTTGAGATGGCTGTAGACGTAGATCCTCTGGTAGCGCTGCGGCGTCCGGCCCATTCCATTGAGCCAGACGTCCCACTGGGTGAAGAGTTCGGCAACCCCTTGAAGGCCGAGGCTGAAGCTCTGCACCTTCACGTCGCAGCCGGTGATCTTCTTATGCGGCCCATCCTCCGCGGCGCGGACGACGGCCTCGATGAAAAGGCTCGCCTTTCGCTTCTGCTTCTCGCTGCGCTTCTGGAGATAGGATTGGTCGTTGCGGGGATCGAGGCGTCCGTGCCTGTCGAGCAGGACGCCGGAGAAAATGCGGGTATCGTAGACCTGCTCCTGCACTTCGAGGAGCTCTTCGAACGCATCGAGGGAGAAGGGGCTCACGCGCAGGAGGGATTTTTCGAGAGCGACGCGGGCCGTATCGTGGAGCCCGGGATTCTCGTCGACGATCTGCGTGAAGACCGCGGGATCGATCGGCTCTTTCACCAGCGCGTTCCAGAGGTCGTTGATGCCGTTGAGGAGCGAGACCTGGCGGAAGATGCCCGACAAGGCCGGCTTTTGGCCGTCGGCCGAAGCATAAAGGAGGTTGAGGGCTGTCGGCGGTATCATCTGCTTGCGCATCCGCGAGGCGATGAGGGCGTCGAGGGCCTTCCATCTCTGCCAGCTCTGGTCTTCGAACTCGACCATCTGCCGGGCTATCGTCCCTTCGATCTCCAGCGCCACGCGGTAGTTAAGCATTCGATAGGCCCTTCGGTATGTCGTCGAGCGCGCCTTGGAGGCGGGAGATGCCTTCCCGCACCTTCTCCTTGAGGAACATATCCTCGACCTTCTCTTCGAGGGCGGTCAAAGTCTCGACCACCGCCGTCCAATTCTGCTGCCGCAGGTAGATGTCCATGATCTTCTCGAGGGCTTCGAGCATCGCGGGCTCGAGCTCGAAGGCCAGCCGATAGCTTTCCAGAGCTTCATCGTAACGGCGCGTTTTCTCGAGCATCTCTCCTATGCGCAGGGCGACGACCGCCTTGTTCTGCGCGCCCTCGACCTTCTTCGCCTGGTTCCTCAGCACGAGCAGGCAGCCTTCCCAGTTGCCGAGGCGATAGTAGGCTTCGTAGTGGATCGCGAAAGTGCTGAGGGGGCTGTTCGTGCAGTATTTCTCGAGCACGTCCACGGCCTGCTGCGGAAGGTCGAGCTGGTAGAGGTAGACCGCGGCGAGCTCCTGCGCGCTGCGGTAGCGGTCGTTGATGTGCTTCGCCGAGGTGAAGAGGTTCTGGAGCACCTGCGCGACCTTCTCCCACTGGTTGTTCTGGGTGTAGACGATCTTGAAGTAGCGCAGGGCCTTCTGGTTGTAGGGGTCGAGCTCGATCAAACGCTCGTAGCTGCGGTTGAGGTTCGCCTCGTCGTACTTCTTCTTCTCGTAGATGAGGCACAGGCGCTCCATGCACGCGATATGGTCCTCCTTGCTCTTGAGCTTCGGGTAGATCGCCTGCAGGAGGATGGCCTCATTGCCGAAATCCTCTTCGCCGATGATGGAGTAGAGGGCCTTCTCGCGGAACTCGAGGTAGCTCAGGCGCAGGTCCTTCATGAGGTTCACGCACACGCGCGACGCGCGGTTGATGTCCTCGAGATACACCGAGTAGGCCCTTGCCGTGCGGACGTAATGATTGAGCTGGCGTTTCTTGGGGTTGTCGATCTGCTGTTCGAGGATCTGAAAGTAGCTCGCCCAGCATTCGAAATTCTGCAGGGTATCGATCACGGGCTCGAACTGCTTATCGAGGTCGATGGAGCCTTTTCTCAGGGCCGTGATCAATTCGGAGATTTCGATTGGCGCTTCCATCGCTCGTCCCTCTTAAGGAAAATGGACTTTTTCCTATGTTATCAGAGGGAGTTGCTATTGGACAGACCCTGAGGGGGGATGATTACTTAACGACCAGAGCGTCGAGCAATTGCTGGCTCGCCGTCTTCGCGATCTCCGCGTAGTCGTAGACCGTCTCGTCGAAGAGCCACTGGAGGCTGATGCCGTCGACGGTCGCGATGATCAGCGAGGCCTGGTGCTGCGGATTCACCTGGCGGAAGACGCCTTGCTTCACGCCTTCCTCGATAACGCGGGCGCAGCTGTCGCGGAATTTCGCGTAGTGGCGCGAGATCACTTGGCGAACCTCTTTCTTCTGGTTGATCTGGGTCCAGAAGTCCATGTTCACCTGGTAATATTCCTTGGTGCTGCGCACGACGTCGAAGCTCACGGCGATGAATACCTTGAGTTTTTCGATGGGACTTGTGATCGATTCCATATCCGCGACGAGGATGTTCTCGATGTCGCCGGCCACCTTATCGAGGACCGACATCATGAGGTCGTCTTTGTTGAGGAAGTAATAGTGGATGATGCCCTTGGAGACACCTGCGGTGCGAGCAACGTCTTGCATAGAGAAATTATGATAACCGTGCCGCGTGATGCAATCGACGGTGGCTCGAACGATCTGGTCTTTTCTTTCTGCTGCTACGTCTGGCTTGGACATCTTTTTCCCACTTGTGGAATCGTCAAAATTGTGCAAACGGCCCAATAGTTCCGCGGTATTACAGTCATACCCATCCCTTGATGAGGACGGACTAAGGGAGCGCTCCCACCTTTCCAAGGTGCGAGGGTA
>JASLCY010000233.1 GCA_030151925.1 Oligoflexus sp. | reverse complement strand
CAAGAAGATGGCCGAACGCCACCTCGAGTTCGAGGACATCCACGACCTCTTCGCCTTCCGCATCATCGTGCGTTCGATCAAGGACTGCTACGAGGCGCTCGGCATGGTCCACGCGATGTGGAAGCCCATGCCCGGCCGCTTCAAAGATTATATCGCGATGCCCAAGGCGAACCTCTACCAATCGCTCCACACCACCGTGGTGAGGCCGAACGGCGACACCGCGGAGATCCAGATCCGCACCAAGGAGATGCACGAGACCTGCGAATACGGGGTCGCGGCGCACTGGAGCTACAAGGAGCGCGATCGCTCGGCGACCTCCGAGGACCAGAAGTTCTCGTGGCTTCGCCAGATCATGCAGTGGCAGAACGAGCTCACGGACCCGGATGAATTCCTCGAGGCCGTGAAAGTCGACCTCTTCGACGAGGAGCTCTTCGTGTTCACGCCGAAGGGCGACGTGTTCTCGCTGCCGCAGAACGCGACCGCGCTCGACTTCGCCTTCAGCGTCCACACCAACGTCGGCCTCAAGTGCATCGGCGTGAAGATCAACGGCCAGATGTCGCCGATCAAGAAGAAGCTCAACTCGGGCGACATGGTCGAGGTCCTCACCTCGCCCCACCAGAAGCCGAGCAAGGACTGGCTCAACTTCGTCGTCACCTCGAAGGCGCGGAACAAGATCCGTTCGTTCCTCCGCAGCGAGCAGCGCGAGAAGAGCAAGAAGCTGGGCCGCGAGCTCCTGGTGCACGAACTCGAGAAGCGCCGCATGCACCTCGAGGAGATCGAGCGCAACGGCGAGGTCGCGAAACTCATCAAGAGCGCCCGGGAGAGCAGCCTGGAGGAAGTCCTCATCGCGGTGGGCTACGGCCGCCTCAACGCCCACGACCTCGTGAACAAGGCTTATCCGGCTCCCGAACCGAAGGAAACGATCCAGGAGCAGATCCATCGCCAGGGCCTCGACCAGGCGAAACCCGAGAAGAAATCCGCGCACAGCCCGATCCTCGTCTCCGGCTTCGGCGACGTGCTCGTGAATCTCGGGCAATGCTGCCTGCCGCTGCCCGGCGAGGCGATCGTCGGCTTCATCACGCGCGGCCGCGGCGTGACCGTGCACCGCAACACCTGCCCGCGCGCCCTGGATACCGATCCCGCGCGCAAGATCCCGGTGGAATGGGCCAAGACCCAGGTGGAGGATTCGGCCTTCCATCGCTGCGCGATCAGCCTCAAGACGCAGGAAAAGCCCGGCGTGCTCGCCGAGGTCACGACCATACTCTCGAACTGCGGCGTGAACGTGCACAAGGCGGAGGCGAAGATCGAGTCGCGCCTCACCGGCCTCCTCGATTTCGAGATCGGCGTGAAGAACCTGAGCCACCTCGAGACCGTGATTACGCGTTTGGAATCGCTGTCGTCTGTGATATCGGTAACGAGAAAGAACCTGGTCAAGCAGCGGCGCCTCCGCCGCGGCCGCTTCAACAGCGCGATCGGGTGATCAAACTAAAGGGGATATTATGAAACTCCGCGCCCTGGCTTTGTCCGCTATCAGCTTCGCCTTCCTCTGCGGCTTCGGCGAGAAACATTCGTCCGTGGAGACCAAAACCTCGGTCAAAGGCGATCAACTGACGGTCGACGTCCTGGTTAAACCCGATCCCGGCATGCACCTCACCAAGGACGGCCCCTGGTCGCTGACCCTCACGGACACCAAAGGCCTCAAGCTCGAAGCCAAAGACGGCAAGTATGTCACGAAAAGCTTTGATGAAAGTCTGCCCGGCTTTCAAGTCCAGGCGCCTATCGAAGCCGGCGTGAGCTCGGGACACGTCAACTATGACATCAAGGCCTTCGTCTGCACCGAAGACAAAAAACAGTGCTTCCCTCAACAGCACAAGGGCTCTTTCGACTGGAAGAAGTCTTAACGAGACCACTGGTTTAAGTCGCTTTTTCTTGCATCTATAGTGTCAAAGCGGTATGAACCTCCAGCTTGAGGTTCATTTTCGTTAGGACATCACCATGCAAAAACAAACTCCCGGTCCCACGACCCCTGCGCGATCTCTGGAGAAAGGGGATCTTCCCTTCGCTCACGGCTACACCATGCCAGCCGAATGGGCTCCTCATACCGCGACTTGGATGAGCTGGCCGTTCGACGACGAGATGTGGCACGGCCACCTCAAGGACGTTCGTCAGGAATATACCGAGTTCGTCAAGACCGTCGCTCGTTTCGAGCCCGTCCATCTCCTGCTTCGTGATGCCGAAGCCCGCGCGACCGCGGAAAAAGCCCTCGCCGGCGTCTCGAACGTCACTTTCCACGAGATCATGCTCGACGACGTCTGGATGCGCGATAACGGTCCAATCTTCGTCCTGAACGCCGCCGGCGACAAACGCGCGACCAACTGGGAATTCAATTCCTGGGGCCGCAAATACGAATGGGATAACGACAACCTCGTGCCGCCCTACGTGGCCGAACACCTCAAGGTCTCGCGTTACGACATTCCCCGCGTGATGGAAGGCGGGTCGCTCGAGATCAACGGCAAGGGCGTGTGCATCACCACCGAACAATGCCTGCTCACCGATACCCGCAACCCGGAGCTCGGCAAAACCGAACTCGAGGGCCTGCTCAAGGATTACCTCGGCCAGACGCAGGTCATCTGGCTCAACCTCGGCCTCGAAGGCGACCACACCGACGGCCACATCGATACCATCACGCGTTTCGCCAACGAGGACACGATCCTCACCTCGGTCTCGGACGATCCCTACGACATCAACCAGGGCCGCATGAATCACAACCTCGAGATCCTGAAAGCGGCGCGCGATGCCGGCGGCAAGCCCTTCAAAATCGTGCCGCTCCCGCTGCCCAAGGCCCGCATGCACCTCGAGGACGGCACGCGCTTGCCGGCGACCTACGCGAACTTCTATATTTGCAACGGCGCCGTCATCGTTCCGCAATACGATGATCAAAACGATGAAGCGGCGCTCGACGTGATCCGTTCGGCCTTTCCGAAGCATGAGGTGATCGGTCTCGCGTCGCGTTACATCATCACCGGCGGCGG
>JASLCY010000552.1 GCA_030151925.1 Oligoflexus sp. | reverse complement strand
AGGAATATGTATGAAAAGGAAGGCAAGTCCGCCAATCTCGGTCATAGAAGACCTATTGAAGATCGAGCAGATAGTGGATCCGAAGTTTATACAAAAAGACAAAATATTGAAGTTGTTGCTAAAGAGAACGAAAACTACACGGGCTCTCTCCTTTCATTGAAAAACCCCGACAATTATCTCTTCACGGATCCTCAACGTGGAGAAATCGGCGATTTCCTCGATGTCCAGGTGGTCGTGAACCGCAAGGACAAACCTACGACTCCGGCCGCCCCTGCGGCGCAGACTCCTGCGGCCGACGCGAACACCTCCAAGTCTAAAGCGATCCAGGATGAGTTGGTCGCGGCCCTGCCGAAGCTCGAGCCCGGCATGCCGGACGCGAAGATGCCGAGCGTGATCAAGATGAAGGTCGTGCGTAAGTTTGAGAACGGCGACGTCATCGTCGAAGCGCAGCGCGCCTCCCAGAACGAATGGGAAGCGAACAGCCAAAGGGCGACAGCGCGCATCCCCTACGTCAAGGTTCGCGGTACGGGCGATATCACGACGGCGGATCTCGCCGACGTCCACTGGACCGAATCGATCAACGGCAATATCACCGAGCGTGAATCGAACACTTGGGAAGACGAATACAGCATGCGCTGGGCAGGCTTCGACGAGGCCCGTTCGAAGATGGCCCTCGATCTCGAATCGAAGCGCAAGGAGCTGGAGAAGGTCAAAGACCGCCTGAAGGACAAGATCGTCAACGTCGGCCGCGAACGCAACAAGCTCGCGGCGGAAAAAGACAAGGTCGAGCTGCTCCGTCGCGACGCCGAAGACAAGCTGAACGACCTCACGCAGAAGAACGCTCAGAAGGACGCCGAGATCGATCAGCAGAAAGAAGTGATCAAGAAGCAGGAAAAGATCATCCAGGATATGCAAGGCCAGCCGTCGCTCCCGCCGGACCGCGCGCTGGAACCGAAGGCGAAGGAAAATACCCCGAAGGTGCAAAACAATGGTTAAGCTGCTCGCTCTCATCTTTATGGCCGCGCTGGGCCTCTCGCAAACGGCCCTCGCCCAATCGGTGCGGATCAAGGACCTCGCGCACCTGCGCGGCGATCGCACGAACAGCCTGATCGGCTTCGGCCTCGTCGTCGGCCTCAATAAGACCGGCGACACGCCGACCTCGATCGCGAAGAACAAAGCCGTGGCCAGCATGCTGACCAAACTCGGCATGACCACCGATAGCCAGCAGGTGACGACCCTGTCGGCGGCGTCGGTGATCGTCACCGCCGACCTTCCCGCCTTCGCCCGCATCGGCGATCGCATCGACGTGAAGGTCTCCATCATCGGCGACGCGAAGAGCCTCGCCGGCGGAACGCTGGTCATGACCCCGCTCAAAGCCGGCGATGGCCAGATCTATGCGATGGCCTCTGGCGCTATCGTGATCGGCCAGGCGACGGGAGCCGGAGCGAAGGTCCAGACCGTAGCCACGATAGCCGACGGCGGCATGATCGAGCGTGATTTCACGCCCGCCCTCGTGCAGAACGCGGCGATCGACCTGAACCTCGTCAAGGCGGATTTCTCGACGGCGAACCGCATCGCCCTCGCCATCAACCATCACTTCCACAGCGAGATCGCGACCGCGCTCGACCCGGCCCGCGTGAAGATCCACATGGCTCCTGACGCCTTGAACAACGTCACGGGCTTTATCGCCGAAGTGGAGAGCCTCGAAGTCCTCGCCGACCAGAAAGCGGTCGTCATCATCAACGAACGCACGGGGACCGTGGTCATGGGCGGCGACGTCAAGGTCTCGGACATCGCAATCTCGCATAACGGCCTGAGCATCCAGGTCGGAGCCGGCAAGCAGGCCAAGTCCGAATCCGTGATGGCCGTCCAGGGGACCACGATCAACGATTTGGTGAAAAGCCTAAATACGATGGGCGTGAAGCCTGAAGACCTGATCAGCATCCTGCAGTCGATCCATGCCTCCGGCGCGCTCAGGGCCGAAATCAAGCTCATGTGAGGTCACCGATGAGCGACATCAGCAGCATTTCCAAAGTTTCCGTAGATCAGATGAATTCCGAGCGATTCAACCAGGTTAGTCAGCAGGAGCCGAAGGACAAGGAGCAGGTCAAAAAATTATCGCAGGAGTTCGAGTCAATCTTCATGGGGATTGTGTTAAAATCAATGCGAGACTCCGTGAACAAATCCAATTTCATCGACGGCGGCAACGGCGAGCAAATTTTCCAAAGCATGCTCGACACCGAATACGCCAAGGATCTTGCCTCCCAGAACATGACGGGTCTCTCTTCCGCCATTGAAGACCACCTCACGCGGCTGATGGGTGGCGGTAAAAAACCAGATGAGCTACAAAAGGCGGCAGGCCTTGCGCAATACGGCCGGCAAGCCAGCGACAAACGCTGAGGAGACCACTCATGGATAGCACGAAGATCGGTCCTAACGTACCCGGTTCCATCGGCAACAACGTTCCTGCGGGCAAGGCCAAGGGCGCGCAAGGCGCGGCCGGCATCGGACAGGCCGACAACACGAAGAAGGCCAAAGGCGGCAAGGTCGAGGACAACGGCGATTACAACGTCAACGTCTCCGGCAAGGCCAAGGAGATGAACGACGCGCGCCTCAAAGCGCTCGACATCGCTCGCAACACCCCCGACGTCCGCGAGGACAAGGTCGCGGAACTCAAAAAGAAAATCGAGAGCGGCGAATACAAGGTGAGCTCCGAGAACATCGCTGACGGCATCCTCCGCGAAGCCATCAAAGACGAGCTCGCGAAAGAGCCCCAGCTCTAATCCAATCGTGAGGGCCCCTCATGCAAGTGAACCTCGGTGTTGACAATAGGCTGAGCAAGGTCATCGACACCTGTGTTCAGCTGCATCAAGTCCTGGCCGACTTCGAGAAGGTCGTGCTCAAGGAGAACGACGCCATCGGCCGTTCGGACCTCAAGGAACTCGAAGACATCACAGATGAAAAACTGATCTTTGGCGATCGCGTCAAGAAGCAGATCCGAGCTTTGAAAGAAGCTATGGATTTTCTCGCGTTCGAGCTGGGCTCGACCGAGCACGAGGCGGACGACGACCGGCAGCTCGCCGAGTTCGTCGCGAACATCCGCCCGCGGCTCGTCGCGCGCAACCCCGAGCTCGAGCCCAAGATGAAGCAGATGGAAGATTGGGTCAGGAAGCTGAAGGACCTGCGCCTCGCGATCTTCGCTAAGCTCGAGACCAACGCCTATCTCGTCAAGCGCCTGCTCGAGTACCATCGCGAGACCTACGCCTTCTGGCAAGAGGTCGCGCGCGAATCCGAAGCGACCTACGGCCAGACCGGCAAGACCAAGGTCGGCGGCCCTGCTCAGAAGTCTCTCCTCACCGTTAGGACCTAATATATGTCCGGCTTGTTTCACTCTCTGAACATCGGTTCGGAGTCGCTCTTCGCCTCGCGGCAAGGGGTCGACACCGCAGGGCATAACATTGCCAATGCCCATACCGAGGGTTTTTCCCGCCAGAGAGTGAACCTCGAGACGCGCCAGCCCTCCGAAACGCGCGGCGTCGTCATCGGCAACGGCGTGTTCGTGAAGAACATCACCCGCGCCCACGACCAATTCCTCGAGAAGCAGATCAACGACACCCATCAGGACCTCGGGCACTCGACGGCGCGCTTCGACAGCATGAAGCCGCTCGAGGCGATCTACAGCCCGGAGCTCAATAACACGCCCGCGGCCGAACTCGACAAGTTCTTCAACTCGCTCCACGACCTCTCGAGCTTCCCCGAGGAGCTCCCGGTCCGTACCTCCGTCCGCGAGAACGCGCAGAACGTGGTGAACGCATTCAGGCGCGTGGACGACAGCCTCAAGACCGCCCGCAGCGATCTGAACGACCGGATCGCGGGCGAAGTCACCGAGGCGAACACGCTCATCGACCAGATCGCCCGCCTCAACATCGAGATCAAGGCCACGGAGACCAGTTCCAGCAAGGAGGTCTCCGATCTCCTCGACCAGCAGGACAAGATCCTCCGCGACCTCACCCAGAAGATGGATATCACCTACTATCGCGGGGACCAGGGCATGGTCGTCGTGCGCGGCCCGGCGGAGACTCTCCTCGTCGACCGCGGGCAGGCGGCTACGGTCAACGTTTCCCGTTCGGGCGACGGCGAGATGTACGATATCGTCGTATTGGACGGCGCCGCGAAGAAACCGACTATCGTGACCCACGAGAACAAACGCGGTCGCCTCGCAGGCATGGTCGAGGTCCGCGACCAGGTCGCGCCCAACCTGCTCGCCAACAACAATGCGATGGCCGCGAACTTTGCGAACTCCTTCAACGAGATCCACCGCCAAGGTTTCGGTCTCAAGGAGTATAAGGAAAACACCGGCCGCGACTTCTTCAAGATGGACGACGATCCGAATCGCGCGGCCGAGACCCTGGCCATCGACGATCACATCGTGGAGTCCACCAACGCGATCTCGGTCGCCGCCTCGCCCAACGCCCCGGGCGATAACGTCCTCGTCAACCGCATGGTCCGCCTCAAGGAGCAGAAGACGATGGGCGACGCGACGATCCAGGACTATTACGCAAACTATGTCGGGGTTTTCGGCCTCGACTTGCAGCGCTCGCAGCAGACCAAAGACGCCGACGAGACCCTGGTCCGCAACCTCAACGCGCGCCGGGATTCGGTCTCGGGCGTGTCGATGGACGAAGAGGCCACCAACCTCTTGAAGTGGCAGGCGAACTTCACCGCCTCCTCCAAGGTCATCACCACGGTCGATGAAATGATAGAAACGGTCCTTAATATGAAACGCTAAGGATGTAGATGAGAGTCTCGGATAGACAAAGGTACGAGCAGGCGAACCATCGCGTTGATCAGGCGAAGACTGACAACTCGAACATGCTCGAGCAACTTTCGACTCAGAAACGCGTGTCGCGCGTCTCTGACGATCCGACCGCCATGGCTCAAATCCTCCGTCGCCGCACGCAGATCAGCAACGGCGATCAGTTTGCAAAAAATATAGAATTTTCCAAGGGTTATATTGATCGCACCGAGGCTTCGCTGACCGGCATCCACGAATACCTGATGCGGGCCAAGGAACTGGCGGTCAACCTCTCGAGCGCGACCTACGCGGGCGACAGCCGGCAGGCGGCAGGCCTCGAGGTGAAGGAAATTCTCGAAGGGGTGGTGTCGCTCGCCAACTCCTCCTACAATGGACGTTATGTATTCGGGGGATTCCGCACGCAGACGCCTCCCGTGACCGGCGACGGCCAGTTCACGGGCGACGACGGCGCGATCTTCCTGCAGACGGAAAGCGGCACCTTCAGGCAGATCAACCTGCAGGCGCGCGGCCTGTTCGAGCCGACCGCCGATGAAAGGGCCAAAGGGCACTTCGGTATGGTCGAGACCCTGGCCCTGCTCCGCGATTCGCTCATGGGCGACGACGTTCCCGGGATACGCAAGGCCATGGACGAGATCGAGTTTCAGATGGAGAAGACGACCAGCAGCCAAGCGGCTCTCGGCGCGGTTTACAACGCGGTGGACGAGACCTCGAAGCGGCTGGAACTCAATAGTGAGCTCACGAAAGAAGATCTTTCTCGCCTTGAAGACGCGGACGTCTACAAGGCGACGTCGGACTTCAAAAGGACGGAATCGGTTCTGCAGAGTACGCTCTTGGCTTCGAACAAGCTCTTGCAGCCGTCTCTGCTCAACTATTTGCAGTGAGCTGTTTAGTTTAGGCGCCATATACCAGGGAGGGTAAAGCGGTGCTGGTACTCACGAGGAAGGTCGGCGAGAGGATCGCCATAGGCGACGACATCAAAATCGTCGTGATGCAGATCAAGGGCAAGCAGGTTCGCCTCGGCATCAAAGCAAGCGCTGCGACTGTCGTTCATCGCGAAGAAGTCTATCAGAGGATCCAGGACGAGAATCGCCAGGCCTCTTATTCGCAGGTGGTGAGTGTAGATCAAGCCAGCGAAATCATGGAAGAAAATGAAGTCCCGACAAACTCGAATCATACGCCGTTCAAGAAGGTGACGCGGGTTTCCAAGAAATCCGACACATAAAACGCCTTAAGGAGTCTGATCTTGTTGGACCTATCAACTTGGGATAGACTAATCAAAGAACCACAATCATCGAATGTCCATTCCAAGGAGTAGGCCTTGATCAAGGTTAAAACAACGCGCTTCGGCGAGATCGATATCGATGAAAAGGATGTGATCACCCTTCCGGCCGGCATCATCGGCTTTCCGGAGCTCAAGCAATACGTCCTCCTCGATCACGATCAGGATTCGCCCTTCAAGTGGCTGCAGGCCCTGGAAGACGGCGCGATTGCGTTCGTTCTGATCAATCCCCTCCTTTTCAAGCCCGATTACCTCGTGGAAGTGAATGAGGCCGAAGTCGCGGACCTTGGCATCGAAGCCGAAGAGGACGCGGTCGTATCCGTGATCATCACGATGCCGAGCGACCCCCAGAAGATGACGGCGAACCTCAAGGCGCCGGTGGTCTTCAACCTGAAGAACCACAAGGGCCGCCAGATCATTCTCAATACGTCCGAGTACACCACTCGCCACAATATCATGGAAGAGATGCGCAAGTACCAGGCGCAGCCTAAGGCGGGCGAAGCGGAAGCCGCGATCGAGCAGGCCAAGGAACAAGCCCAGGCGAACGCCGGCGAGAAGACCAAGAAGGTCGAGAAAAAAGGCTGAAGAGCCGATCCTAAGCGAAACCTACGCTCAAGGAAGTCCCCGCAAGGGACTTCCTTTTTTCTTTTCAGTGGCGGTTCGAGGCCGTTTCGAGGCTGTCGTCGACCTGCTTCTGCAGCCAGGACGCATAGAGGCGATGGAGATGCCAGAACGTGGCGTTTTTCCGCGTCGTGTGCAGCTTGTGGCGATCGATGAGGGCGACCGGCCTCAGCAGCCTTATG
>JASLCY010000529.1 GCA_030151925.1 Oligoflexus sp. | reverse complement strand
AACCAAGAGGGGCCTCATGACGGTCGATACCGTCGATGGTCAGCTCGAGCAGGTTTATGAAGTGGCTTGGCGCAAATGCGGCGACAAGAAGTCCCGTTTCCTCGCCAGCTGCCAGGTGCAGGGCGCGAACGGCAACACCATCTCCGTCCAGGGCATGGGCGTCAATGCTCAGCTTGCGAGCGCCAAGGCTTATGCGCATTTGAGCCAGCGTTGCGGGCGCGTGAAAGACCGCTTCGGCCGCTGCGACCAGAGCGTTGCGAAATGCTCCGTGAATTCTCTCTAAACCCTCTGCTTCAATGCTTTCAGGGGTATAGAAATCCCTGAAAGCCTGGCCCCGCCTAAGTAAGACAAAAAATCGCTGGCAGTTTGATCCGTTCGAGACTACATTCCGTGATCTGGACTCAAAGAATTGTGCCTCATCTTTGCCATTATCAGGTATGGAACGCATGAATTGGTCTCAAATTCGCGACAGACTTGCTCAATTTCATGACAGAGTAAAGCCGTGGCTACCGCATTGGTCGGTAATCATCGCGGTCCTCGCCTTTTTACTGGTCACGATTCAACTGTTTCGTATGGACCAAACCGTTCGCACGAAGTTCGAAGGCAAACGCTGGCGCCTGCCCTCGCAAGTCTATGCAAGGCCGCTCGAGCTCTATGAGGGCGCGAGCGTATCCGCGGCCGACCTGGAAACGGAGCTCAAAGAGCTCGGCTACTTCAAGACCAGCAAAGTCAATCAACCCGGCGAATACAATATCAATGCGAACGAAGCGACGGTCTACCGCCGCGGCTTCTCGTTTTTCGAAGGGCCCGAAGACGCCCTGCTGATGGAGATCAGGTTCGACGAGCGGGGCAAGAGGATCGCCGCCCTGAAAACGAAAAGCGGCGAGGACATCGACCTCGCGCGCCTCGATCCGATGAAGATCGGCGGCATCTATCCCTCGCAGAAGGAAGACCGTAAGCTCGTCCAGCTCAAAGACGTGCCGCAGCATCTGATCGATGCGCTCCTGGCCGTCGAGGACCGCGATTTCTACGATCACTTCGGCGTCTCGATCAAAGGCATGTTCCGCGCCACGCTCACCAACCTCCGCGCCGGCCGCGTCGTGCAGGGCGGCAGCACGCTCACGCAGCAGCTGGTAAAGAACTTCTACCTGAGCTCGCAGCGCTCGCTTAAACGCAAGATCGTGGAAGCACTCTACTCCGTCCTCCTCGAGATGCATTATTCCAAGCAGGAAATCCTCGAGACCTACATCAACGAGATCTACCTCGGCCAGGCCGGCGACAATGCGATCCACGGCTTCGGCCTCGCGAGCGAATTCTACTTCGGCCGACCGCTCAATCACGTGACGCTCGACCAGGCGGCCCTGCTCGCCGCGCTCGTCAACGGCCCTTCGCTGTACAACCCGATCCGCGCTCCCGAGCGCAGCAAGAAGCGCCGCGACCACATCCTCGACCTCCTTCTGGAAGAGAAGAAGATCAGCAAGGCGGAATACGATCTCGCGGTCAGGCAGCCGGTGAAGGCGCGTCCTTCGCAGATGTGGAAGACCAATCGTTTCCCGGCCTACCTCGATCTCGTCCGCCGCAACCTGCATCGCGATTATGAGGAGGCGGATCTCGCGGAGGAAGGCCTGCGCGTCTTCACCGCTTTCGATCCGATCGCCCAGCTCGCCGCCGAGCGTTCGGTGAATGAATTCATCACGTCGCAGGGCAAGGCCGGCAAAGCCCTGCAGGTCGCCACCGTCGTCGTCTCGGAATCGGGCGAAGTCCTCTCGATCACCGGCGACAAGGTTCCCGCCTATGCCGGCTTCAACCGTGCGCTCGACGCGCATCGTACGATAGGATCGCTGGCGAAGCCGGCCGTGCTTCTCACCGCGCTTCGCCAGGGCAAGACGCTCGCGTCCCAGGTCACCGACGCGCCGATCACCGTGAACCTCGGCAAAGGCAAGATCTGGGAGCCGGCGAACTTCGAGCACGAGAGCCTGGGCGACGTCAGCCTGCTTAAGATGCTCACGCATTCCCTGAACCAAGCGACCGTTCGCCTCGGTATGGGCCTCGGCCTTCCCGCGGTCCGCGAAACCTTCCGCAAGCTCACCGGCGTGAAGAATATCCCTATGGCCCCTTCGATGCTGCTCGGTTCGCTCGACATGAGCCCCTTCGAAGTCGCGGGTATGTACTACACCTTCTTTTCCGGTGGTTATCGCACGGATCTGCGCGCGGTTCGCGGCGTGCAGGCGGCCGACGGCAAAGCCCTGCGTTCTTATGCGAACAGCATCCATAAAGAATTCGACAGCGATGTGATGCACATCATGCATTATGCGATGCGGGCCGTCGTCTTCGAAGGGACGGCGCGCTCGGCTTTCACATATTTACCTATGGATATCCATGCAGCCGGCAAAACCGGTACTTCCAATGATATGCGTGACAGCTGGTTCGCCGGCTTTACGGGCGATCGACTCACGGTAGCCTGGGTCGGCAACGATCAACATCTCCCGACGAAACTCACGGGAGCCGCCGGTGGCCTTGCTGTTTGGGGCCGAATCATGGCGAAAGTTGCCCATAAACCCTTGACGTTGAAAACGCCGGAAGGTGTAAGCTACCAGTGGGTGAACAAC
>JASLCY010000512.1 GCA_030151925.1 Oligoflexus sp. | reverse complement strand
GGCACCGGGATAACTGAGCAACAGGGCCAGGCTCTCGGGTGTGGTCAGGAGGATGTGCGGCAGTCGTTTCTTCTGTTTGGCCCGCACCGAGTTCTTGGTGTCGCCGGTCCTCGTTTCGACTATCAGCGGCAGGTCCATCTCCTCGATCGGCAGCCGTATCGCCTTCTCGAGGTCGCGCGTGAGCGCCCTGAGCGGCGTGATATAAAGCAGGCGCAGGCCGCTTTCCGCATCGCCGAGGAAAGGCAGGACGCCGAAGAGCGCGGAATAGGTCTTGCCGGCGCCGGTCGGCATTTGCAAAAGCCCGCTCTCTCCAGCGGCCATAGCGTTCCACATCGCCTCCTGATGGGCGAGAGGATTCCAGCCGCGCGCCTCCATCCAGGAGACGATGCGCCGCCGCATTTCACTGGGCGTCCAGTCCGGGATGCGGGTCTCCGCCTTCAGACGGGGCTGCCGCGGCTTGGGAATGTGATTCAGGCGCCGGATCCGGTCCGCCAGCTGCGGGTCTATCGTCTGCGACATGCATAAGCTCCATGGCAGTCGCCACGCTGTCGGCGTCGATCGGCTGCTTGTCGGTTCGCTCGCGCAAGATGCGGGGAAAACGGACCGCGATGCCCGCCTTATGCCGCGGCGAAAGTTGAATGCCCTCAAAAGCGATCTCGAAGACCCTCTCCGCCTTCACCGAACGGACGGGCCCGAAACGTTCGATGGTGTTGCGCCTGATCCAGGCGTCGAGCTTCCCGATCTCCTCGTTGCTGAGGCCGGAATAAGCCTTGGCGAAGGGCACGAGCGTATCGCCTTTCCAAAGGCCGAACGTGTAATCGGTATAGAGGTTCGCGCGTTTGCCGTGACCCGCCTGGGCATAGAGCAGCACGGCGTCGAGCGTCATGGGATCGACCTTCCACTTCCACCAGTCGCCCTTCTTGCGCCCGATCTGATAAACGCTGCTCCAGCGTTTGAGCATGAGCCCCTCGACCAGGCGTTCACGCGATCCTTCGCGCTGCCGCGCGAGCGAAGGCCAGTCGCCGGCGTCGACCAGGGGCGAGACTTTGAGTTTGGGATGATGCAGGGTCAGCGCCAGGTCCTCAAGACGGTCGCGGCGCTCCCGCAGGCTCTTGTCCCGCAGGTCGACGCCGCCCCATTGCAGGCAATCGAAGGCGAGGAAGGCCACGGGAATATCCTTCTGCATCCTCTCGCTGACCTTTTTCCTTTGCAGGCGCTTCTGCAGGTCCGCGAAAGGCCGCACGGTCTCGCCGGCGAACGCCAGGATCTCGCCGTCGAGCACCGTCCCGTCCGGAAGATGCTTCGCCATCTCGATCAGGTCCGGGAAGCTGCCGGAGATAAGCTCCTCGCCGCGCGACCAGATCGCGATCTGGCCCTCCCTCTTCACGATCTGCGAGCGTATGCCGTCCCACTTCCATTCCACGGCGAAGTCGTCGAGGGCGCCGAGGCTCTCCGGTTCGTCGTCCGTGGACGAAGCGAGGAAAAAGGGATAAGGATAGAGATGGAAGCCTTCGCGTTCGGCGTTGCCCAAGGACGCGAACCATTCTTCGGTCACCGGCCAGTCGCCTATGAGCCTTTCGCTCAGGACCGCCTCGTCCCAGCCGAAGGCCTCGCTCAGGCCGCGTATGACGAGCCGCTGCGAAACGCCCGAACGGAAGGCGCCGGTGATGAGTTTGTTGACGACGAAGACCTCCGCCGTCGTCAGCTCCTGCCACCAGCTTTGCAGGAGGCGCTTCTGCTCTTCGTCCGGCAGCCGGCCCAGGGCGGCGAGGCGTTCTTCGACCCAAACGTGCAGCGGAACGTCCGAGAGCTGTTTGGGACGGCCCGATTCCGTAAGCAGCGCGATGGTCTCGGCGAGGTCGCCGACCACGGTGTAACATTCATCGAAAAGCCAGACCGGGAGCCCGCTCAGCTCCTGCACGGCCTCCTGGATGACGCTGCGTTTCACCAGGCGTTTCTGCCTCCGGCCCAGGAAATAATAAAGGGTCCAGATCGCATCGCGCGGCGGCGCGGCCCGAAAATAGTCCGCGAGCGCGGCGACCTTGCCCTTGGTGCTGGTCGTGGTGTCGATGGCCTGGAAGAGATCAACGAGGCGGCGCATTCAATCATCCTCCTCGCGGGAAAAGAGCGTTTCCAGCGGCTCGGCGTCATAACCCTGCTCGTTCAGGAAACGGGAGAGTTCGTCCGCGTAGCCGTGCGTGACGTAAATCTTCCTCGCGCCGGTCTCCCGCACGGTCTGCAGCAGCGCGGGCCAGTCCGCGTGATCCGAGATCACAAAACCCTGGTCGTAGGATTTGCGCCGCCGGTTCCCGCGGATCCGCATCCAGCCGGACGCGAACGCGGTTTCGTAGGGCCCGAACCTGCGGGTCCAGGTGCTGCCGAGCGCCCCCGGCGGGGCGAGGATCAAACGGCCTCGTTCGCCTTTTACGAAATCAGCGGCGGGCTGCGTGGCGATGAGGGGAATGCCCTGCTCGCGATAGAGGTCGACGAGCGCCTGGGTCGCCCCATGGAGATAGACCGGCTCATCGGTCCATTGCATGAGGCCGTGCAGCACGCGCTGCGATTTGCCGAGGGCGTAGCAGGCGAGGATGCCGTTGAGCCCGCGCTCCTTGTTCTTCTGCCACCATCGATGGATGGCCGCCGTCTCCTCTTCGATCGAACGCCAGACGAAGATCGGCAGGCCGAAGGTCGATTCGGTGATGAAGACGTCGCAGGGCACGACTTCAAAAGGCTCGCAGGTCGGATCGTAATCCCGCTTGTAATCGCCCGATACCACCCAGACCTCGCCCTCGCATTCGAGGCGGATCTGCGCCGAGCCCAGGATATGGCCGGCGGGATGGAACGAAACCTTCACGTCGCCGAGGGTGAACGCGGAGCCGTACTCGTGGCAGTTATAGTGCGCTTCGGTGCCGAGCCTGCGTTCGATCAGGCCGAGGCTCTGCTGCGTGATGTGATAGCTGGTCGAACCCTCGCGCGCATGGTCGCTGTGCGCATGCGTGATCAGGGCCGTGGGCACGGGCTCATAGGGATCGACGTAGAAATCGCCTCGCGCGCAATAGAGCCCGCTGCGCGTAACGCTGACCAAGGGTGGAAGGCTCTGAGGCATAACGCTCCTGTGTGGCTTAATGCAATCGATTCCCTTGCAGGTTGAAGACCGCGAGCGACTGCCGGTAGTGGCCGAAGACCTTGAAGATCTTATGGCCCGCGCTGAAGCGGAAGGAGCCGTCGCGGGGATGGGCGCTCACGGCTATATCCCAGGCGTAATGATCCTTGTCGTGCAGCGATTGCAGCCTCGTCCACAGGGCCAGCTCGAACTCGTCTTCCGTCATCGGCGCTTCGTCCTTGAATTGGACGAGGAAGCTTTTCGAGCTCTGTTTATCCTTTTTGCAGGTTTCGATCAGGCTGTAGAGGCCCCTGAGAATATCCTGGTCAGAATGATTTGAGAAAATAGAGTCGGCTTGGCAGCAGGCGAAGGCGGGCGCTTCAGCTTCGATGTTCGATTTGACTACAGACATGAATCCTCCTTCTGCAAGAGTTCGTCTGCGAGGAATCAAGCAATATCCATACCAGCAAAGAAAAAGGGAGAACCCTCGAGGTCCTCCCCTGTCCTGTATGCTCATGAAAGCGGGGGCTCATGCATGCAGCGCACTTCCATGCGCCGCGCCCTTGCCTTTGGCGCGGGCCGCTGATTTATGCATGCCTTCCGCGAACTCCTCGATCATCTTCTTATTAAAGGCAGGGATATCGTCGGGTTTACGGCTGGTCACGAGGCCCTCGTCGGTCACGACCTCCTTGTCCACCCACTCGGCGCCGGCGTTCATAAGGTCGGTTTTAAGGGAAGGGTAAGAGGTCATCTCCCGTCCTTCGACGCCGCCGGCCTCGATCAAGGTCTGAGGACCATGGCAGATCGCGGCGATCGGTTTTCCTGCGTCGACGAAACCCTTCACGAAGCTGACCGCAGCTTTGTCGATACGTAGGCTGTCGGGATTCATCACTCCACCGGGCAGGACGAGCGAATCGAAATCGTCGGCCTTGGCTTTGCTGGCGGTGAGGTCGACGTCGATGGAGTCGCCCCAGTCCTTGTCTTTCCAGGCTTTGATCTTACCGTCCTTCAGCGAGACGATCTTCACGTCGGCGCCTGCGTCGAGCAGGGCTTTACGCGGTTCGAAGAGCTCGGACTGCTCGAATCCGTCCGTGGCGAGTATGGCTACCTTATGGCCGTCCAGAGTTTTTTTACTCATAGCAAGGGTCCTTCCTTTCAAGGTTGGTCTGTCTCGGGAGACCCTTCGACCCTAGAAAGTTTGCCGGCGCGAAGTCAAAGGACGACTCCCACCGCTATGAGATAAACGCATGTTTTTCCAGGAAGAAACGCTATTTACGGCAATTGGGAGAGGATACCCGCGATCATGTTCGCCAGATCCTCCGTCCCCTTCGTGAGAGGCAGCTTCCATCTCAGGCCCTGGAAGAGGAAGGCGAGTTTCGACTTCGTCCGCGCGGGGAGCGTGGAGGTGAAGCCGAGCTTCTGCTTTTCCTCCTGCGGCTTCACCGCTTCCCGCTGCGCATGGGTGCGATGCAGGAGGACCTGCACGAACGCGAGCTGGCGATCGAGCAGGATCCACGGGAAGTTCGGATTCTTGTATGGGCCGATGCGCCGCGATTTTTTATGCAGGCTGAGGCCGCCTATCTTCGGTTCGGAGAAAGCGAGGTAGGCGGAGCTCAAGCTGCCGACCAGCCCGCCGATGCCGGTTCCGACCGCGAGGGACGCGCCGCCGACCATCGCATCGATCGTGCCGCCCGCGATCGCGCCCGAGGCCGTGCCCACCGCGAGCAGTTCCTTGCGCGTGAGGCCGAAGAGCTCCGAGGTCTCGCGGCTGAAGAGATCGTGCTCGTAAGCGTCGGGCAGCAGGTCGCCGGTCTCGACTTCGAGATGCGTGAAACCGAAGACCCGGGCGAGGCGCTCGCGCGTTCGGAGCTCGAGATTCCGCAGGGCCGCGTAGAACTCGCGAGCCAGATCCGAAGGCGTGGTCTTGTCGCTCGCCTTGACCTTGAGTTCGAACGAGACGCTGTCCCGTATCAGGTCGGCTATGAGATAAGCGCTGTCGCGGAGGCGATGCTGGAGCTGCCTGCGCATCACGGCCGCGGCCTTGTTCAGGGCGGGAGCCTGCTCCGGGTTCAGGACCGCGAGCTCCTCGATGAGCTGGATGCGATCGTTGATCCAGGCGCTGTGCGCGTTGAAAGGTTTGACCGTTCGAAAATACTGGGCGAGCGCCCGCTGCCACTCCGCGGCGTAATCCGAGGGCCCGATTTGATTGAGGAGGGCCATCGCCGCCCGCCCCGTCCATTGCAGGATCTCGAATTCGGCCTCGAAATTCGCGCGGAAAGGATGGCTCGCGTCGGCGACGTAGAGGATGGACGCGCCTTCCAAAATAGGGCGGAGCAGCTCGCATTCGAAGCGGAACTGATCCGAGTCGTGAAAGGTGCGGTAGAATTCCTCGATCCTGGCCTGCCTCTGGTCCGCGCGGATGGGTTTGGCCTTGAGCCATTCCAGGATCGCGGGAGCGTCTTCGAAGCCCGGGGTGTCGAAGACCGTGAAGAGCTCTTCGCCGTCGACCTTAAGGGAGAAGCTTTGAGTCGTCCGAGTCGTGCGCGGCGTCGCAGCGATGGCCACCGACTCGCTCTCGGCGAGCGTGGCGACGATGCTCGATTTGCCTTTGTTCGAGCGGCCGACGACCGCGAAACGGGGTATCATGGCGATTCAACCTCCAGCAGGCCGACGTCTCCGTCCCGCAGGGCCCTCAGGCTCCGCTGCCAGGCGTTGCGGTCGCCGCCGAGCTGAAAGCCTTCCGCCGTTCGTTCCAGAGGCGCGAAGAGTATCAGGATGCGCCTGGGGACGAGCGCCCTCAGGCTCTTGCGTATCCGATCGATCGCTTCGCCCGGCAGCTCCCAGGGATCGGCCGCGACGAGCAGGACTTCATCCTGCGTTTCCAGGAAGTGGCGGGCTATCGTCTCCGAATCCGCGCTCAGGCCCTTCGCGTCGAGGGCCAGGCTCGGGTCGAGCCGCACCGTGCTATGGCTCGAGACGAAGCGGGCGATATCCTCGGGCGCATAGGGAATATCGCGCCAGCGCAGCAGAAAACCCCTGGTCGCCGGCGGAGGGTTGGCCGCGAGCGGCGAAGGGGAGGCGGACGCTGCTTCGAGCGTCGTGCCCGCGGAGGCCGACCACGCGGCGAGATTCAGTTTATCGAGCCGTCTCCGCAGGCGTATATGCAAGCCGGTGAGCAGGATCACGCGAGGCAGGATTCCGTACGTGACGATCAGCAGCGCGAGGAAAGGCCACCAGCCCGCGGTCTGCAGCGTGCTGTGGCGCAAACCTTCCGGAGGCAGGGCGAAGCTGTGCTCGAAACGGAAGAAGCGGCTCGAGGTGATGAGGTTCAGGGACGGCGAGGTCCATTCGCCGAGCGCGTGAAACGGCGAAGCGAGCAGGGTTGTGAGGCCGTGCAAAGTCTCGGGGCCCAGCGGCAGCGTCGTGCGCCAGCCGAAGGTGTAATCGTTCAGGGCGAGATGCCAGAGGAGGCTCAGGAGCGAGGCGCCGTGGCAGGAGAGGCCGAAGAGTTGCAGGAGCCGCCACGATTTCGCGCGGGTGATCTCGGGATAATGGTTTTGCCAGTGGCGCCAGAAGTCGAATACGAGTTCGGGCCGCTCGCGTTTGAGGGCGCTGAGGCGCGGCCATCGTTCGAAGGCGTGGCGAAGGGCTGAGTTCAGGAGGGCGCTCAGCGGGCCGCCCGTGCTGCTTCGCCAAAGATTGAGCAGGAGGCCCTCGCAGGCGAGGGCCAGCAGGAAGAGGATCTGCAGCAGCGCGTAGATCGCCAGGAAGGGGATCACGTTCACGGGCAGCGAGCCGTCGTAGGTGAGCAGGGTTCGTATGATGCCGAAGCCGGTGATCGCGCCGACCATCACGGCTATCCAAGTCGTGAAGCGGTAAACCAGCTGAATTTTTTCGGCAACC
>JASLCY010000499.1 GCA_030151925.1 Oligoflexus sp. | reverse complement strand
CAAAGGGAGAAGACCATGAGTACCGAGACGCGCGAGCAGCCCATGCATATCTTAGCGAGTTCGCAGTTCGATCGAGCCTTTCTCGACTACATGTGTCTTCTGACCGATACGATTCGTCGGTTCGATAAAAGCAAAGAAGGCCTGCTTTATCTCAAAGGCCTTCTCGCTCACAAAAGAGCGATGCTTTATTTCACGCAGCCTTCGACCCGCACCTTCCTCTCCTTCCAGACCGCGGCCCAGATCCTCGGCATCGCCACGAACGAGATCCGCGATTCGGCCACCAGCTCCGAGAGGAAGGGCGAGAGCATCGAGGATTCGCTGCAGACCTTCTCCAGCTACGTGGATATGATCATCATGCGCACGGCGATCCCGGGCCTCTGCGATCGCATCGCCAGCATACTCGACAAGAGCGAGAGGCCGGTCCCCATCCTCAACGCGGGCAGCGGCCCGGACGAGCATCCGACCCAGGCCCTGCTCGATATCTATACGCTCAACCGCAGCTTCATCAAAGACGGCGGCATCGAAGGGAAGACGATCGTGATGGTCGGCGATCTCAAGCGCGGCCGGACGATCCGCTCCCTCAGCGGGCTTTTGACGAATTATAAGGATGTGCGCATCATCTTCGTGTCGCCGGAGGAATTCCGCATCGGCGATGACGTTCGGCAGAAATTGAAGGCCGCCCAGGTCCGTTTTGATGAGACCGACCAGCTGCTCGATACCCTCGGTGTCGCCGATGCCGTGTATATGACGCGCGTTCAGGATGAGTATGATACGCAAAACGAGTCAAGCCGCGTCGATTACAGTCGTTTTCACTTAAAGTATGAGCACTTAAAGAGTATGAAAACCAAATCCGTGATCATGCACCCGCTGCCGCGACGCGCGGAGCTGGACGTGAGAATCGACGCCGATCCACGCGCCAAATACTGGCGCCAGGAACGCAACGGGATGTGGACCCGCGTGGCCCTGCTTACCAAGATATTTGGCGTCGACCATAAAATCGTACTGCCGGAGCTTTGAGACATGACTTCCAAGAATCTCACCCTCGCCACGATCTGCATGACGAGCGGCGAGGACAAAGAGCAGAACATCCGGACCGCCGAGAAGTGGATACGCGCGGCGGCCGCGAAAGGCGCGGATTGGATTCTCCTGCCCGAGGTGTTCAACTACATCGGGCCCTATGAGAACCTCTACGCGAATGCCGAGGAGGAAGGCGGACCGCTGGTGAAGAGACTCGCGGGCCTGGCGAAGGAACTCAAGATCGTCCTGTTCGCGGGCAGCATGGGCGAACGTCCCAAGTCCGACGAGAAGGTGAGGGAAGAGCGCAAGGGCCGTACGGGCTTCGACCGCGTCTTCAACACGAGCTACGTCTTCGGCCGCGAAGGGCAGACGCTGGCGAAATACCGCAAGATCCATCCCTTCAACCTGCTGAATGACGACGGCGCGCCGCTCTACTGCGAATCCGACGGTTTCCTGAGCGGCGACAACCTGGTGACGTTCGAGGTCGACGGCTACAAGGTCGGCCTCACGATCTGCTACGATCTGCGTTTCCCGGAGCTTTATGAAAGCCTCAGGACGGGCGGAGCCCTGGACGTGATCCTCTTGCCTTCGGCGTTCACCACGCAGACCGGAATGGATCACTGGGAGCTCCTTATCCGCGCTCGTGCGGTCGAGCAGCAGGCTTATATGTTCACGGCGAACCAGGTGGGCGACCACGGGCGCGGGAAGAGTTCCTACGGACATTCGATGATCGTCGATCCCTGGGGCTATGTCCTCGCGAATACCGGTGCGGTCCAGGGCGTGGCCCTCGCCGAGATCAGCCATGAACGCATCAAGTCGGTCCGCGCGCGCCTGCCGGCCCTCAAGAACAGGCGTCCCGAAGTCTATGAATGACCTTCAGCTCTCCATCTTGAACGGACTGCAGGGCGATCCTGCGGTCTACGGCCTCCTCCGCATCAGCGGCGAGGGGATCCTGTTCGATTTGGGGCCGTTGGAAGCGATGACCCAGAAGGATCTCCTGCGCGTGCGGCATGCTTTCGTCACCCACACGCACATGGACCATTTCATGGGTTTCGATCGCTGGCTGCGGGCGAACATCCCGCACAAGCGCCTGGTGAAGGTCTGGGGACCGGCGCCCTTCTTCGAACGCGTGCAGGCCAAACTCAAGGCCTATGCGTGGAATCTGATCGCGCCGGACCAACTTCGTTTCGAGGTGCATGAGGTCCAGCCCGACGGCCGCGTGAAGGTCGCGACCCTGCGCAACAGCACGGATTTCGCGATCGAAGGGCACGAGGCCGAGGAGAGCTGGGATCGTCTTACGACCTTCCAGGACGGCTCGAGCATGTCGTGCGTCCAGCTCGATCACAACGGTTTGCCTTCGCTCGGCTATAAACTCCGTTTTCCCGAGAAGCAGCGCTTCCTGCACGATAGGCTCGACGAGTTCGGGCTCACGAGCGGCCCGTGGATCAGCCAGCTGCAATACAAGGTCAGGAACGGCGACGTCGATGGGCTGCTTACGGCGCAGGGCAGGACGTTCAAGACGAGAGAGCTCGCCGATCGCCTGCTGCAGAAAGAGGACGGCTCGGCTTTCGTCTACCTCACCGATTTCAGCTTCGACCGCGAGAACGTCGGCCGGCTGCAGGCGACCTTCAGGAAAGCCGATCGCATCATCTGCGAAAGCAGCTTCCTCGATGAAGACAGATCGCGCGCGGCCTCTAAAGCGCATCTCACCACGCGGCAATCCGCGCTCATCGCCGCGGCCCTCGGCGTCCATCGCTACGATATCTTCCATGTGTCGGGAATCTACGGGCAAGGCGCGGAGGCCTCGGTGAACGAAGCCCGGAGATTCTTCGCAGAATACTCCGGGCTCGATGCCGTCTCGCTGGCTTCGGCCCTCGAGGCCGAATTCCTGGAAGTCGAGGCCTTGAGAGCCCTGACTTGAAGATCAGTGCAGCGAACTCTTGTCTTTGCGGGTGATCGCGGCGGTCGCCGTCGTCGTCTGGGCTTTCGAATTCTCGTCATCCGCGACCTCGGCCGCGGTGCGTTCCTGAACGCCGCGCTCCTCGAGATACTCGCGCAGGCGGCGGAGAGCGAGGCGGAAACCTTGCTGGCGAGCGATCATCGTATCCACTTCGTTCTTCAATTTGCCCATCTCAGCGGTCATTTCCTGAACATTCTTCTCAAGACGAGCCATGCGGGTCTCGTCGGCAGACGTCTCAACTTCGGTTTGCTTTGCGAACATTTTCAGTGCCATGTCATTACATCCTTTTAATGAGAGGGTGAAATCCGTTGCTGTTTCAGAAACCAGGAGCGTGCGAATCAACTCGTCTTACGTTTCTCGAGACCGTATTTCTGCACCTTGGTGATGAGGCCGGCACGGCTGATGCCGAGCTCCTTCGCGAGGCGCGACTTGTTCCAGCCATTCCGCTCGAGGCCTTCGAGGATCATGACCTTCTCCATGTCTTCGAGGGAATCCTTCAGGTTGCCGTTGATGCGGAGACCCGGGAATTTCTTCTTCGTGCTTTCCTTGATGCGCGGCGACAGGAGCTCTTCCGGGAGGTCCTTGTCATCGCCTGCCAGGACGCAGAGGCGTTCGATCTCGTTTTCGAGCTCGCGGACGTTGCCGGGCCAGTCGTGATCCATAAGGCGCTCCAGGCAGTCCTTGGTCACGCTCTTCTTCGCGCCGTTGCTGGTCTTCGCGTAACGGGTGAGGAAGTGGTCGGTGAGGATGGGGATGTCGTCCTTGCGATCCCTGAGGCTCGGGACGGCGACGTTGATGACGTTCAAACGATAGTAAAGGTCTTCGCGGAACTCGCCGGTGCTGACCATCTCGAGCAGGTTCTTGTTGGTCGCCGCGAGGACGCGGACCTGCGCGCGGCGGACTTCCGTGCTGCCCACGGGAGTGAACGTGCCTTCCTGCAGGACGCGCAGGAGCTTCACCTGCATCTGCGGGGTGGTGTCGCCGATCTCGTCGAGGAAGAGCGTGCCGCCGTCGGCCGCTTCGAACATGCCCTTCTTATCCTTGATAGCGCCGGTGAAGGCGCCTTTCACGTGACCGAAGAGCTCGGATTCCAGGAGGTTGTCGTTGAAGGCCCCGCAGTTCACGACGAGGAAGCGTTTGCTCTTCCGCTTCGAGTTGTAGTGAAGGGCCTTGGCGATGAGTTCCTTACCGGTGCC
>JASLCY010000478.1 GCA_030151925.1 Oligoflexus sp. | reverse complement strand
AATCTCGTGTGGGATACTACGGCGCCTACTTTCTCCGGTATCGACTCCCTCCTGCTTTACGAAACGGGAACCGAAGCCCTCCTCTCGTGGCAGCCCGCGATCGATGCCGGCACGGCGAACCATGACATCACCTACGAGATCTGCGAGACCATAGTCAGCGGCAGCTGCGCGACGAACTTCGTGGCGACCTATACGCCCTCCAAAGACGAAACGACTTTTTTGGTGACGGGCCTCGATACCAGCAAAAACTATGAATATATGGTCCGCGCCAAGGACCTCCTTGGCCACACCAGCACGACCAGCGTCGTGAAGAAAACGCCGCTTATGAGCAGCGTTCAGCAAGTCGCCGTGGGCAGCAATCACAGCTGTTACCTCTACACGAACGGCACCGTGGCCTGTTCGGGAAGAGGAAGCTCCGGACAGCTCGGCAACGGGGCTTTGCTGGCGAGTCCTACGCCCGTCATGGTTTCGGGGCTCACCGGCGTTTCGAAGATAGTCGCGGGAGGAGCCCATGCCTGTGCCCTCATCGCCGCCGATCACAGCGTGAAATGCTGGGGCCAGGGCACCGCGGGCCAACTCGGCAACGGCGATACCATCAATTCCAATGTTCCTGTCAGCGTCGCGGGTCTCGACCATGTCGTCGACATCTCCGCTCATGCGAACACCAACTGCGCTTTGATCGATGATAACTCGGCTCGCTGCTGGGGAGCGAACGGCTCGGGGCAATTGGGGCTCAATGCTGTCGGCGGGAATCACAACACGCCTTCGACGGTGACGGTGGCGACCGGCTTCAGCGCTATCGCCGTCGGCGCGACCCATACGTGCGCGATCATGAGCAGCGATGGCTCCATCAAATGCTGGGGCGCGGGAACCAATGGCCAACTCGGTAATGCATCCAGCCTGGATTCTGCGGCCGCCGTCGCGGTAAGCTCCATCACCGGCGCGAGCGTGATCGCTCTCGGCGACAACCATAGCTGCGCCGTGATCAGCGGCGCCGTGAAATGCTGGGGCCTCAATAGCAAAGGACAGCTCGGCAATAATACGACGACCACCAGCAACGTTCCCGTATCCGTGTCGGGCGCTACTTCGAACGTTACGGCGCTGGCCATGGGCCAGAACACGGGTTGCCTTCAACTCGTCAACGGCACCGCGCAATGCTGGGGTGATAATACTGTCTCGCAGGTCGGGAACGGCGGATACAACGGCAATGAGAAAGTACCGCGCTCCATTCTCGGCACGCCCTCGGTCGCCAGTATCGCTACAGGAGGGAGCACGACTTGTCTCGTCAATTCCTCCGGGAAGGTGCTGTGTTTCGGTGACAACGGCGCTGGCCAGCAAGGGAATGAGATGACCGCGACCTTCAATAACCGACCGTGGTTCGCGGTCTCGCCAATGTGAAGAAGATCGCGCCAGGCGGTTATCACACCTGTGCCCTCATCGGCGATGGTACCGTCAAATGCATGGGCGCCAATACCTGGGGGCAAATTGCGGACGGCACGAATATCAACGTCGCTTTCGCGAAGAATATTCCCGGCATCGCTACGGCTGTCGATCTCGCTTCGTCCGAACAAAATTCCTGTGCGGTGCTCGCGGATGGTACGGCTCAGTGTTGGGGGCAGAACAACCACTATCAGGACGGAGACGGAACGACGACCAATCGTTACGCTCCCGTGGCCGTGCAGCATATCAGCAATGCGGTGGCCATCGGCGCGGGCGGTGCGAATTATTGCGTCCTGCTCGCCGATAAAACCGTAAAATGCTGGGGCGCGAATGCATCGGGCCAACTCGGTAACGGCGGCACCGGCGAAACGGGTGATCCAGTTGCGGTAACGGGGCTTACGGATGTTGCTCAACTGTCCGTCGGCTGGGATCATGCCTGTGCGAGAACCACGGCCGGCGCGGTCTATTGTTGGGGGAGCAACGACTCCGGGGCGCTGGGTAATTCGGCGACGACCGGCGCCTACAGCTCGACTCCCGTACTCGTCGATGTCGTGAGCGGCGTCGCCTCGATCGTAGCAGGGGATCGAAGCACCTGCGCGGTGCTCGCCGATAAAACAGCGAAATGCTGGGGTAACAACTTTTACGGGCAGCTCGGCAACAATACGACCACGGCGAGCGCGACAGCGGTGACTGTCACGGGGCTCACGAATATTCAAGAGCTCGCGGGCCAGGGGGAAGAGTTCTGCGCTCGTATGTCCGCGGATGATATTCGTTGCTGGGGATACGGTGAACAGGGATCGATAGGAGATAATACCACCCTCGATCGCGCGCTTCCGAAGCGTGTTTTGCTCTCGCAAACGGCTTCGCTCGCGCCGGGCTACCTTGCGAGTTGCTCGGTTTCCCTCGATAAGACGGCGCGTTGCTGGGGTTATAACTACTATGGTGGGATCGGGGCCTCGGACTTCCGCACGCCGGCTTACGTTCGAGCGCCTTGACGGTCTCGCATCACGTTTTCAGAGCGAAGCGCTCTCCGCGGCCGGCATCGGCTCACGGATCCCATTCATATGGCTGACGAGGCGTTTGCGTTCGGGCTTCGCATGAAGCTCTTCCGCGTGTTTCGCCGCGAGCTGGCCGCAAGCGCCCGAGACTTCGAGGCCCTTCGAATAACGCACGGGCGCCGGAATCGAACGATCCGCGAGGTATTTCTGGAAGGTCCTGATCTCTTCGTCGTCGGGACGATCGAAGGGCAGGCCCGGGTGGGCGTTGAAGGGAATGAGGTTCACCTTGACCTTGAGCCCGTGGACGAACTTCACGAGTTCCTTCGCTTCGCGCAGGCCGCAGTTGGTGCCTTTGATCATGATGTATTCGATGGTGATCTTCTTCTCGGTCGTCTTCTGGTAGTGAAGCAGGGCTTCCTTCAAACGCTCGAGGTTGTAGCGGCGGTTGATAGGCATCAGCCTGGTGCGGAGGTCGTCGCGCGACGCATGGAGCGAGAGCGCGAGCGCCGCCCGGCTGTCGGTCGCGAGTTTTTCGATCTCGGGCGCGAGGCCCGAGGTCGAGAGGGTCACGTGGCGCGCGGAGAGGAAGAAGCCGTCTTCGGCCATCATCACGTTCGCGGCGCTCACGGTGTTCTTGTAGTTATCGAGCGGCTCGCCCATGCCCATGAAGACGACGTGGGTCACCCTGAGGTCCTGCCCGGCGAGAATCTGGTTCGCCATGAAGAGCTGCGAGAGGATCTCCGAACGGTCGAGGTGACGAACGAAGCCGAGTTTGCCGGTCTGGCAGAAATCGCAGGCGAGCTTGCAACCGACCTGACTCGAGACGCAGAGGCTCGTGCGGCCGTCATAACGCAGAATCACGGATTCCACGAGCTGGCCTTTGAGGCTCCTGAGGAGGAGTTTGGTTGAACCGTCCGCGGCATCGACCTGGTCGACGATGGTCGGCAGACGCCAGTCGATCTCGGTAAAGATCTTGTTCCGGAGGTCCTTGCTGAGGTTGGTCATCCGTTCCGGGTCGTGCACCGCATCCTTGTAGATCCATTGCGAGATTTGATCGGCGCGAAATTTCGGTAAACCCCATTGTTTGAAGAGCTCACGATATTCATCGCGATTCATCGAGAGAAAATGTGGTTTTTCCATAATGGTCTCCGGAGCACGGGCTGTAGGAACAAGACGACTGATATACCGCCATATAAGCGCGATAACAAGACAGAAAAGCGGCTTCTGCCTACCGAGAGGGCTCATATTTAACAGGCCTGGGCAGCAAAGGCATTGTCTTTCTTTGCCGGGACCTGACAATATCGGACAAGAGACAAGGAGTTCGTGTGGCCCAGAACATGTATGGGACGGGCCTGACACGAATCTTCGCGTTATGGAGGAGGCAAGTCATGAAGATGGGCTTTTTGATCGATATGGACGGCGTGTTGTACCGGGGCAACGAATTGATCCCAGGGGCCCTGGAGTTCATCGCCCTGCTGCGGCGCGAAGCGATTCCCTTCATGTTCATGACCAACAACAGCCAGCGGACGCCCATGGATATCGCCACAAGGCTTCAGCGCATGGGATTCGACGTCGATCAAAGTCACGTTTTCACGAGCGCTCTTGCGACCGCTTCCTACCTGGCCCAGCAGAAGCCGAACGCCACGGCCTACGTGATCGGTGAGGGCGGCCTGCTCACGGCGCTCGATAAGGTCGGCATCGCGATCGTCGATCACAATCCGGATTACGTGGTGGTGGGGGAAGGTCGCACCGGCAGCGCCGAGGTCTATGACAAGGCCGTTCAACTCGTCATCGACGGCGCCAAGCTCATCGCGACGAACATGGATCCGAACTGCCCGACGCAGAACGGGGGCATAAGGCCCGGCTGCGGCGCTTTCACGAAATTGATCGAGGATGCGAGCGGCTTCAAGGCCTTCAGCCCCGGCAAACCCAATCCCTATATGTTCCGCGCCGCCCGCAAGCGGCTCGGCCTCACGACCGGCGAGACCCTGATGATAGGCGATACGATGGAGACGGATATCCTGGGCGCGAACCAGCTCGGCTTCCGTTCCATACTCGTGCTGTCGGGCGGGACGAAGCAGCACGATATTCAGCGTTTCGCCTACAGCCCCGACGTCGTCCTGG
>JASLCY010000473.1 GCA_030151925.1 Oligoflexus sp. | reverse complement strand
TCGGGCAGCGTTTTGCGGGAACGGGCCAGGCTTCGTCCATAAGACTCCTTCAGACCGCTTACGCCATCCAGCAGAACAACCGCTCGAAAGAACCGATGTACGTGCAGTACCGCATCCTCCATGCCCTGAATCAGATAGGGGGCGAGGGGCAGAAGGTAGGCCGCGCTCTCGCCACGCAAACCGCCAGCACCGAACGCTACTGGGCGAAGCTCCGTTCTGCCCGATAATTTTGATAAAATCCAAAAAACCCAACTATATTCATTCTTCACAATTATTTCTCAATATCGCTCACGCCTAGCACGATAAGATTGGGGAGAGGCGGTGAGCATGAGAAATTTCCGTAATGAATCCAGAAGATCGATTCAGCTCTTAGGAGCTTTGGTGGTTATGGCTTCGCTGGGAGGCTGCAACGCTGGTGCGGGCTCTATGCAGGCGAAGACCCATACGCACGACGCGCAAGGCGCTTCGGGCGATGCCGTCGCCACGAACGATAATAACTCGAATTCCGACGGCTCGTCGGCTAACACGACGACGTCGATCGGCTCGAACGATAGCATGATCGGTTCCGCTCAAACCGGTTCGATGACGCAGACCGCGATGAATCCGGACGATTCGGATGCGAAGGTCGTCCCGCCCGGCGTCATCACCGGCGCTTTCCTCTACTGCAGCGTGGATTCGAAATCCGCCAATGCCGCGACCGCGCTTTGCGCTCTCCGCGATCAGAAGACCCAAAAACCGGTGAACATACCGAAGGCCTATAAGAACATCGAATGGAGCGCCGTCTCGGTCAGGGGCATCACCTATGAAGTGAAAGACCTTTCAGCCGACGTCGGCTTCTGGCACGCGAAATTCACCTTCAAATCCTCGGACGGTAAACTCGCGAGCCAAGTTCCCGCCAGCGCTTACAACCTGAAAGTGACTTCGATCGCTACCGACCAAGTCCTGGCTATGACGACCGACAAGCCGGATGCGACCCGTTTGTTCGTCCGCCTGCAAAGCCAGAAGACCCATACGACCGGCGCGAACCTCCGTTGCTTGGACTTCTACTTCGATACCGATGCGGATCACAAAGGCACGACCGGCCCCTGCGGCACGGGCCTTGGTCAAAAGCTCAATTTCAACCCCGACAACACCATCGGCGTCTATATCAATGGGCAGAACGAATGCCTCACCTACGACCCGGGCAACGCGACCGCGAAATATGTGGTTCCGAAGCCCTGCAATGCCACTGGGCTGGCGCACGCTATCATCAAGTGGGAAGTCAATGGTCAGCAGATTAAGGTGAAAGGCGAAGAGCTTTGCCTGGGGCGGACGCCCGACCAGCCGGATCCCGAGAACGATTACATCGGCGCTCAGCCTTGTAATGCCACCTCGGACGATCAGAAGTGGGAAATCCTTCCCTTCTGACGTATATTCAAATCAAAAACGAGGGCGATTGGGATCGAACCAACGACCGTCAGATTAGAAATCTGATGCTCTATCCAACTGAGCTACGCCCTCATTTTGAGCCCGCACAATATCCTGGACCTCGATAAATGGCAAGAATAGACCCATATATATAAAAATGGCGGTCAGCCCCTAAGTCATGGTATTATATATTTTAAATACACAGCAGAAGTCTGGCCTTTAAGGCTTCCAATCAAAATCCGATGGCAGAAGTAGGACCAGGAGGGAACTTCATGACCTGCCGACATCAGACACTACGTCCATCCGGCGAGTCAGGCCTGTCGATAGTCGAACTGCTTATAGGTTTGGCCTTATCAGCCATTTCTATCCTGGCCGTGACCCAATTCTACTTCCGCAGCCTGGCCGATTCCCGCGACACCATGGGCAACACCGATGCCGTCGGGCACTGGGGCCTCATCCTGCACGACTCCCTTTCGAGCGGCAATTGCCTGAGCGTCGATTTCCTCAAGGCCAGCTTCAAAAAGTCGATAGGCGGCTCCCCCAAGGTCGTCGGCAGCTGGAACGCCACCCAGCTCAAGACCGCCAAACTCAAGGATAAGATGGTCTCCCTGCTGCCGACGGGCGCGAGTTCCTACAAGGTCTCCAGCCTGACCATGATCCAGAAGTCCAACGTCATCGGCACCGACCCCGGACGCGTCTTCGCTGAGGTTGAAATCAGCTACGTGACGTCGGGCAATGCCGCGAAGCCTACGGGCAAGATCTACAAACTCACGGTCCCGGCCCTCTTCGACCTCGATCCTTCGATGAAGGCCAAAGCCTGCTTAAAGCTGCCGACGCCGCAGGAGATGTGCACCCAAACCGGCCACAAATGGAACGGAGGCGGCAATGCCTGCACCTGACCTGCTGAAGAACGCGGAAGAAGGCTTCGGCATCATCGAAGCCGTCGTGGTCATGGCCGCGGTGCTTGCCATCATCGTCTACATGGGGCAGACTTTCGTCTCGCGCAAACAGTTCATCGCGCAGCAGAGCGCGGCTCTCCATTTCCAGGAAGACCTCGAACGGCTCTTCCTGGTCACCGAAGAGAACTCGGTCTGCGAAAAACTGAACTTCGTCGGCAAGGCGTCTCTCGCCGGAGGGGCGCAGACCACCATCGCCAAATACGACGAGATCTCCTTGAGCGGCATGCCGGTGATCAAGACCGGCCTCTACGGTTTCTACCGCATCAAGGAGATCGAGCTCAAACAGGAGTCGATCGTGTTCGCCCACAATCCCGAGCGCGCGAAGGCGCGCATCTACGTCCGCGCGGAATTCTTCGCGCCGGACAAGAAGACGATCGTGGCGGAAGGCAAAGGCAGCCCCGCCCCTCGCGAGATGTTCGTCGAGCTGGTGGTGGCCTCCGACAGCGGATCCACAATCGACAGCTGCTACGGGACGTTCTCGCGCCGCATCGCGTGCATCGATTCCAACGGCAGCTATAACCCGGAGAGCAAGCCCAATTGCGCAAGATAAACCTCCATCGGCAGGATAGGGATCAGGACGGCATCAGCACCTTGATGATCGTCTTGGGCTTCGCGCTTTTCCTCGGTGCGGGCATGACCCTCTTCAACTCCTTCAAGGCCACCCGCCGCAACGTCGAGGCGAATACGAGCGCGATGTGGAACATCAACAATCGCCGCTGGGTCGAGCAGATGGTCGCGGACGACCAGCTCTGCGCGATGACCGATTTCATGGATAATCTCAGCGGCTACACCGCGGACAAGATCACGGCGTTCAAGACCGTGAAAGAGGCTCCCGGGCTCGTGGACTATTCGAAGATAGGCATCGACAAACTCAAATGGCCCGGCAGCGGCGACCCGGAGAGCTTCACGACGGGCACGACGCTCGACCACTCCACGCGCCTCCAGGGTCCCGGCGTTCCCACCACCCTTCTCTTCGAGCAGCCGCCCGACAGCGAACGCAAGGTGGTCTTCTCCAAAGACCCTATGGGCCGGGAAATCACGCGCATCCCCATCGACGTGCGTTTCAAGGGCACGATCGGCGGCGTGCCGGCGTTGTGGGACGGAGCGATCGAGACTTATATCGAGATGCCCCCAGGATCGCGCACGGGCACTCCCGTGGCCTGCTATCGGCCGGTCAGCTCCCGCAGCCTCTGCCTCGACGCCCAGGGCTTCTTTGATCCCAAACGCCCCAAGGGCAAGTGCCAGATGCCTTAACGCCTCCGGCCTCGGCACGATGCTGAGGCCTTCTTTTTCATCAAGGAATGATGTCTTATGGGTCGCTTGCCTTTCATCTTCTTCACGATCGTGCTCGACGCTCTCGGGATAGGACTCCTCATCCCCGTCCTGCCTGATGTGATCCGCCGTTTTACGGACGATCCTCAGCAGGTCACGCTCCTCTACGGCTACTTCCTGAGCGCCTATGCCGCGATGCAATTCTTCGCTTCGCCCGTCCTGGGCTCGCTCTCCGACCGATTCGGGCGCCGCCCTATCCTCCTCGTCTCTCTTTTGGGCTCGGCTATCGATTACCTCTTCATGGCCTTCGCCCCGACCTTCTCGCTCCTCTTCATCGGCCGCGCTATCTCGGGTTTGACCGGAGCGAGCATGACGGTCGCCGCCTCCTATATCGCGGACGTGAGCGACGACAGCAATCGCGCGAAGAACTTCGGCGTGATCGGCGCCGCCTGGAGCGCAGGATTCATCATCGGCCCCGTGCTCGGCGGCGCGCTGCTCGGCCTCGGCCCCAAATCGCCTTTCATCGCCGCCGCGCTGATGAACCTCGCGAACTTCCTCTTCGGCGCCTTCATCCTCCCGGAATCGCTCAAGGCCGAGCACAAACGCCAGCTTTCCGCGAAGATGTTCAACCCCCTGCTCTCGCTGCTCAAGGTCCTCAAGAACCCGCATATCGCGGCCTTCGTCTGGGTTTACGCCTTGATCTTCCTGTCCGGCCAGGTGCATCCGGTGAACTGGACGCTCTACACGCAGGCGAAGTGGGGCTGGACCGCAGTGCAGGTCGGCTTCTCCCTCGCCGCGGTCGGCGTGTCCAACGGCTTCGTCCAGGCGCTCCTGCCCCGCTATGTGATTCCGAAGTTCGGGGAGATGAAGTCCTTCATCCTGGGCATGATGCTTTGCACGGTGGGTTACGCCGCGTTCGGGCTCGTCCCCGAGGCCTGGATGGTCTATCCGGTCATCATCTTCTTCGCGCTCTCCGGCATCGCGCAGCCGGCCCTGCAATCGATCATCTCGCGGAAGGTCGATCCGAGCGAACAGGGCGAGCTGCAGGGCAGCCTGATCTCGATCGGCAGCCTCACCTGCATCGTCGCGCCCTTCATCTTCAGCCGCATCTTCATGCGCTTCTCGATCAAGGCGGATCCGAATTATTTCCCCGGCGCGGCTTATATCGCCGCCTCGCTCTTCAGCCTCGTCGCCCTGGGACTCGGCCTCATGGCCGTCCGCAGCCATAAAAAAGCCCAAAAGCAGATCGGTTGAACGCCCCTCAAAAACACGAGGCCCGGTTCCTGGGAACCGAGCCTCGTTCAAAAGAGGGATGATATAGCCTTAAGGTCTTGAGACCAGAGCTGGAGGAATGGCTGACTCCGATGCTCCGGGCGGGGTCCAGAACAACTCAAGGGCGATCTGGTCGGCCGGCCCCTGGAAGTACTGAAGGTTGAGTTTATGCACACCAGCGCTGAGCTGGACATGGCCCGATTGGCTTTTGGTCGAATGCTGACCGTCGTTGTCGATCACGAGATTCCCGTCGATATAAAGCTTCGATCCGTCGTCGGAGTTCACGCGGAACTGATAGTCGCCCGCAGTCTCGATCTTGACGTTGAAATTGAAGTTGATGCCGAACCATTCCTTAAGGTCGTCCACGCCGGGGAAACCTTCGGTGAACGAGCGGGTCGCGATATCGATCTGGTTCAGGCAGACCTTCTTGAGGCTCGAGAGGGTCGAGAAATCGGGGAGCTTCTTCTCGCCTTTCGATAGAGCGAAGAGGTCGCCGATGAAGGGAGCGGTGGTCGTCGCATCGCAGTCTTTGAAGAGCGAGCCGCTGTCATCGACCGTCACGGTCGTGTCGGCCTTCTGATCGTCGTCGTGGGACGGAGGATCTTTGATCGCCGCCTGCGCCGACGCAGGCGATCCGCTGAATGATTTCTTATCGCTGCAGCCCAGCAGCGTTACGGCAGCGAAAAGTCCTGTCATGATCAAAGACGAGTTCAAGATCTTCATGGCCATCCCCGTTCTTACTTATAAGGTCGAAAACCGACCCATGAGCCTTATCGGTCCGTTCGGCCCTAAAATTGAACGGAGGCCGCGGGATTCTCACGGGAATCACCCAAGTCTTTGGAAATCCTCAAAATATGGCGTTAGTCGGAATGCGGCAAGCCGCGGTATATCCAGTCCCGTCCGGAGCGGATCGCAAGGTTTGTCGAGGGTCCACGAGAAGCCAAACGAACGCCGCCGCGAAACCTAAGGCGGACAATTTTTTCCCCGCGCATAAAACCAGTTTTAAAAGGGCGGATCAGAATATAAGGTGACGATCTTGGACGTCGCTTACGAATACGCCCGATTCGGACGCTCGGAAATTAAAGAGAGGATTAAAAAATGGCTCAGAAACCAGGCTTTTTGAATTTCACAGTCGATCATATGACGCTGTTGCTTCACCCGAAGCTTTATACTCTCTCCTACGCCGTCTTCCGCATCATCTTCGGTACGACGCCTGAAGATATACTCTATGAAAAGCGCCGTGCTGGTAAAAATGGCGCCAAAGACGTCTCGATGACTTATGCAACGCGCGTCGGTGAATGGAATGCGAAAGAAGGCGATCCCCTCAACACGATCTTCGCCATCGTTCAGCCGTCCGAACCGGCGAATGAGCCCTCTCACGTTCGCACGATGCTCGATGGGCACCAACAGGTCGCTCACTTTCAGCACATCGCTCTCCGTACGCCCGATCTCATCGCTTTCCATCGTCACGCCCTCGAGCGCGGCGTGCAGTTCGTGACCCCCATCCTCAAAGACGATCACGACAACCTCATCCAGGTCTTCTCGGGTGAATGGTTCTTCCCGGGCAGCAAACCCTCAGGGCTCTTCTTCGAGTTCCTCCAGCGCGATCCTAGCGACTCCGAGCTCGCCGAGATCCAGAAGAGCAACAAACAAACCTGGTTCCGCGATGAGACCTTCCTCGGCCTCTACGGCGAGAAGGAAAAAGAATATCAATCGGGCAAGGTCATGCCTTTCCTCTCCGACAGCCTCTACGAGGCCCTGATGAAGGAAATCGGTGAGCGCCAGGTCTGGGAAATCTCCGACGCCGACATCGCGAAGATGGAAAAACTCATGATTGAGCTGACGGCGAAGGCTCAAAAGAAATAAATGAGCGGATACAAAAAACCCCCGGTGGCTTAGGTCACCGGGGGTTTTTTACTAGAAGTCGATTACTTCAATATTTATCAGAGCTTATATAATCTCTACGCCAGCAAGGCTCGAGGTATGAACGGTATTGCATCCGCAGGTGCGGCGTCCAGCGGACTGGAACAGGCCATTGCAGTTCAGGCAAGTCCTGGTTTTGATTTCGATAGTGCTGAGTCCCATCAAACGGCGGGCTTTATTTTGCTGTTCGATTTCTTTGATGACCGCAACAGGCAAAAGCTTGATTTTGTTTGAAGATACACCATCTTGAGCGAGTGATTCCATGTATGACCTCTTGAAGCGATCGAGACTCTGACAACGCTTTGTACTTGATGTAAGTCCAAAGTGCTTGTCTGTTCTTGCGTGCATTAGTCCTGATCAGCTTTTTATTACGGCT
>JASLCY010000454.1 GCA_030151925.1 Oligoflexus sp. | reverse complement strand
GTCGAGAGGAGCGGCATTGCGATAATGCAAAGGGCTATAAGGAAATCCCGATAGAGCAGCAGAAGCGACACGAAGACAAGGGCTGCCGCAGCGGTCATGACTATCCTCATCTGGGAAAAAGCCGCCTGCTGTTCAGCGTAAATCCCGCCCATAGCGAAATACACGCCGGCCGACAGGAGGCGTTTCCCATCGATCGTATGCCTTATCTCGTCCGCGACAGAACCTAAGTCGCGTTTATCGAGGCGAGCCGTGACCGTGACCATGCGCTTCAGGTTTTCTCGATTGATGGCCGGCTCACCGACGATTTTTTTGATCTTCGCGACCCTTCGGAGGGGGAAACGATGACCGTCGGGCGCTTTGAGGTTGATCGACTGCAAGAGGGCATCCGCTGCGCCCGAGGTCGCCTCGACTCGAGTCCTTATATCCATCATCTTGATCGGTTCTTGAACCGAGGAACTCACGACTCCCTCGAAAGCATAACCGACCTCGTTCATGATGCCTTCGACCGTCATGCCTTCCATGGCCGCTTTCTGCCTATCGACTTCGTAAACCAAAGAATCACCGGCCGGCAGGATATTCGCTTTGATATCCACCAGGCCCTCGATCTTTTTCAGCTCCTCCGCAATCCTCTCGGCATCCTTCTTTAGCACGTCGGCATTGTCGCCGAAGAGTTTTACCTCTATCGGCTGCGGAACGGCGCTGAGGTCGCCGATAAGATCTTCCATAAGCTGCAGAATCTCGACTTCGAGCCCCGGCACCTTGCGTTCGACTTCTTCCCGAACCTCGTCCATGACTTCCGTAATCGGGCGCCTCGGCCGCGGCTTGAGGCGGACGAAGAAGTCCCCTGAATCCGTCGAATGATAACCGCCGCCCAAGCCCAGGCCCGTTCGCCGGGAATAGGTCTCGACGTCTTCGTTCGATCGCAGGATCTTCTCGATCTGTTGAACCAGGCGATCCGTTTCGGCAAGAGCCGTCCCTGGTTTGGCGACGTAATCCAGGACGAAGCCGCCTTCGTCCATTTCTGGCATGAAACCCGTTCCGACAAACTTAAAGGCGCAAACCCCGACGATGATGAGGGGAATGAGGGCGATGAACGTCATGCGAGGCCTGGCTAGGAGCTGCCGCATAAAGCGGGAATAGAACTCGAGGAGTTTAGGCCAGATCCTTGATTCGTGCGGACGTTCTGTTCTTAATCCCGCATAGAGCCAGTCGGCGATGATAGGGATGAGAATCCATGACACGCAGAAGGAGACGATCAAGCTTATGGCCATGGTCAGGGATAGGGCCTTAAAAAAATTTCCTGTCGCTCCCGTGAGGAAGGCCGGTGGTATATGAATAACCAGAGTCGCTGCTGAGGATCCCAAGAGCGGCAGGGTAAATTCCCGCGCAGCCTGTCCCACTATGGATCTATCGCTGCTATCATCCGATTCATGGATGCGACGGGCGATATGCTCCAATAAAACTATCGCGTCGTCAATAATCAGACCGACCGCCGCGGCCATACCGCCTAGAGTCATAACGTTGAAACTTTCGCCCAGCACCTGCATGGCCAGGACTGTGATGGCGATTACGATAGGCACTATGGTGAATGAGATCAACGTCATGCGTATGCTGCGCAGAAAGAAGTAGAGCACTCCGGCCGCAAGCACGACCCCTATGAGAATAGCGTCTCTCACGCTGGTGATCGAAGCGATGATGAGTTCGCTCTGGTCGTACCAGTTCGCGAGTTTTACTGAATGAGGAAGTTGAGGCAGGAACTCCTGGACGGCTTGTTTTACTTTCTCCGACAAGGCCGCGGTGTTCCCGTGAGGTTGTTGATAGATGTTGAGAAGGACTGCCGGCCTGCCATCCGCGGTCACGCGAGTCCAGATGGGAGCGCTATCGATTCGAACGTCGGCCAAGTCCTTTATTTTGATCAAACGGCCGGGAACGGCCTTGACCACGATCTCGCGTATATCCTCCACGCCTTTGAGCCTCGAGTCGCCGAGCACCAGGTAAAGCTTGTTTTCATCTTCGATCCGGCCGCTCGCACGGAGGAGGTTGCTCGCGGCGATGGCCGCCGAGACTTCGGAGGGATTGACGGCAAAGGCGCTCAATCTATCGGGTTTGAGCGCGACCCGAAATTCCTCCGTTTCGCCGCCGAGGACCTCGACCCGTTGGATGCCGGGAATAGCGGTAAAATAAGGGCTCAACTGATAGCGCGCTATATCCTGCAGGCGCCTCGCGCTCTCCTGCGACGAGGTCAGGCTATAAGCGAAGACGGGCGTTAATTCCGGAGCCATGTGACGAATGCCGTAAGAGGAGCCTTGAGGCAGGCGGGGCAAAGCCTGGGCGACAGCGTTCTGAACCTGCAGGAGAGCGAGATTCATGTCGTCGCCCCAGCTGAACGCTATGGAGACCGTCGCGGTGCCCCGGTTGGTTTCCGAACGGACGCTTTGCACGCCGGGAACCAGCCGCACGGTTTCCTCGAGGACCTTCGTCCCTTCTATAGCCATTTGCTCCGCCGGCCTATCCCCGGAATCGAGGTCGACGACGATGCGCGGGAATTCAACGTTCGGGAAAAGCGCGACCGGGACTTTAAAACCAGCCACCACACCAGCCAAGGCGAGCGCGACGAGAGTGAAGCCCAGCGCTCTTTTCTGTTTCATTATCCAAGCCGTGCAACCGTTCATGGTTTGGACTCCACGACCGCCGCTCCGTCTTCCAAGGTCGCCTGACCGGCGACTAAAACGTGTTCACCTTCTTTTATATCGCCTTCTATACCTATGAATTCAGTACTTTTCAGGCCTTCCTTCACGGGAACCACGATCGCGTGCCCATTCCGCACGACAAAGACGCGGTTGCCCTCGTCCGCATGGATGAGCGCATTCCTGGGAACCGATAGGACGGCGGCATTCTCTACGATGATATCGGCGAAGACCTTCGTGCCTATCATAAAGAGATTCGCGGGAACATCGATCCATAAGCTCACCAATTGGCTTTGGGCATCGACGGCGTTGGAAATCGTCTTCACGCTGCCGAGCGCGGTCTTGGAATCGTCGAGCGCCGAGCGGACCTGAACGTTCATGCCGGATTTGATGAGCGGGGCATCGGCGGGCTCTATTCCCACCTGGATCTGCGCTGCCCGACCGCCGTTGAGTTGCAGGATCGGAGCGTTCGCAGGCAGTCGATCCCCCGGCGAGACGGAAATCGTTGCGACTATCCCGTCGAACGGGCTTTTGAAGGCCTGAGCGGCCTCGCCGTTGCCGAGGGCTTTTTCGCTCTTAAGCACCGCCTGGGCATCGGCATCGGCTTTCTTCGCCTGAGCCAGCTGGCTTGCGGTCGCGAGCTGGTTCGCCAGCAGGTTCTCGACCCTCCGCAATTCATCGCTGGCGGCCTTCGCGGCGACTTCCGCCTGCTGGAACGATAACTTCCCAAGCGTATCCGTGGAGCTTTCGAACAGAACCTGACCCTTGGCCACGCTCTGGCCGGGCACGACCAGCAGCCGGGTTATAACGCTCGCGCGGGGAAGGCTCACGTTAAGGACGGACGAGCTCGCGGCCACCACCGAGCCGAAGCCTTCGACGGTCCTGCTGAGTTCACGTATGGATGCGGGGGCGGTGGCGACCTCGGCGACGGGCCTCTTGTCCTCTTCGTGATCGTTTTTCTTGCAGCCCCAGGCGAGAATCGCGGAAGCGGCCAGGGTTCCCATATATCTGCGCATGCTCCAGCCCCTTTACTGCGAAATTCGGGTTGATGTTCCAACGAGGGTCTCGATCGCGAGGTTGCTCTCGATCAAGGATTCTTCGAGATTCAGAGCTTCGAGCTTTCGATTCAAGAACGCCGATCTGAGATCGGCGAACGTGAGGGCATCGATATCTCCCGAGGCGAGGGCCTCGGAGGCCTTCGACGAAGCAGCCTCTAACCTTGGCAGCTCCTGGTTCAGGAATGCGAGCTGCCTCGATAGTAAGATCCTCTCGGCTTTCAAGCGTTTGACGTCCGCCGTCGTCTGGTTGAGGCGCCCTTGATACTCGTCCCACAGCTTCTGCCGATTGGCCTCCTCTAATCGGACGCCGTCCTCGCCTCGATAAAAGACCGGCAAATTCAGAGTTAGGCCCACTATGCTGTCGGTGACGTTGGAATTATCGCGCGAACGGCTGAATCCGAGCGTAAGGGTAGGGAATTGGGCGAGGACGGCCTGATAGACCCTTTCTTCCTGCTGATCGTATCCGAGCTGGAGCGCGATGAGGTCCGGCCTGCGTTTGGCTATGGTCGAGATCGAACGGTCTACGGCGTCGTCGGTCATGGGATCGATCTTGAGATCGAAGTCGAGGATGAAATCCAGGTCGGGATCGAAGCCGAGCAAACGATGGATATCGACCCTGGTTTGCAGACAAGACTTCTCCGCGTCATGCCGCTTGGAGTTGAGATCGCCCCGAGCGCTCAGCTCCACGGCCACGATAGCCATCGATACATCACCTGCTTTGAGCGCCTCGTCCATCTTCGCGATCTTCTCGCTTAGGATCGCATAGGCTTCGTCGAGGATTTCGAGCATTTTGTTTTGATAGTGATATTTGGCGAATAATACGCGAGCCGCTTCGGCGATTTGAAATTCCTGCCATTCCCTGGCGAGCGAGCCTCGACGTCTTTCGGCTTTCTCCTGACGCCGTCGAGAGGGTGTCGAGATGAGGGAGCGCACATCAAAACCGACCCCCGTATCGAAGGTGCCGATCGGCTGGCCCAGGATTTCACCATAGCCCAGCGTAATCTGGGATTCAGGCGAATTGCCGGAGATATTGCGCTGCGAGATGAGCTCGTCATCTCGCGCCAATTTCAGATCGGGGCTCATTTCCAAGGCAATGAGGAGGAATTCCGAGCTGTTGATGCCATCTTCGAAGCGGACCCCTTTTGATTCGAGAAGAGCGCGCTCCGGGAAGTGGCTGAGATCTTTAATGAGATTCGGGGATTCCGGCAGGGGCTGCGGGTGGTAAAGAGCGCAGCCCGTGGACAGAAGGAATGGGAAAACAGCCGCCAAAAACCTGAGGATCGAATGTCTATTCATCATGAAACCCAATAACGTTGCCCATGCAACTTATTATCGGGAAATGAACTTGCTATGAATTGAAGGGAAAAAAGCCCGCGCGAGGCGGGCCTGTCTTAACTCTGCGCCATCTGGCTGCGGGCCGTGAAGAGGAACCTGAGGCTCTCCGCGGCCGCTGCTCGCGTGTACCCGTAACGGGTTTCCAGCTGACGATAGGTGCTCTCGGCCAGCTCTTTTTCTTCAGCCGTGAAGGACGAGGCGTTGCCGTTGACGAGGGCCAGCATGACCTTGAAGTTGTCGTCCACCTGCTTCTTGCGTTCGTCGTAATAATGCGACTTCATCGTGTCGAGGTATTCGTGGAAGATCCGGCTGATCTGGATCGCCTCGGTCGGGCGCTCGATCTTCGCCGCCGCGATGCGGCCGATGATGCCCTCGCGGTGCTTGTCGGCCGGGCCGGGGATCTTCAGGATCTTCTCGACTTCCTTCATGAGGTATTCGTCCGGCGACTCGTAGCTGCTCGTCGCCTTGTTGTAGACCTTCTCGCGTTTGACCTGCGCGACCAGGTGCTCGATGTAGCGGTTGAAGAGCGACTCGTACTGCTCCTCGTCGACCAGCGTCATGGCCGCCGTCGCCTCCCGCTCGAAGATATCCATGAAATCGTGGCGACAGGCGCCGATGAACTCCGCGGGCTGATGGTACTTGCCGCGGGGCTCGAGCTGGAGGAACTCATAGACCGTGCGATCCTTCACGAGGCGCTCGAGCTCCTCGAAGATGGCCATGGGCGTGAGGTTCTCGTGCTTGGGATTCTGGATCGCCCGATAGAGGATGCTGCGGATCTCGCGCGGCGAGGCCCCGAAGCGGCCTTCGTAAGCGACCACGTTCTGGTATTCCTCGAGGATTTCCCTCTTCATCTCGTAGATCGCGGTCTCCTCCTGCGGCTTGAAGACCGGCAGGAGCGATTCGCCCTCGTAGAGGCGAACCTTCGCCCGCGGCTCGAGGCGGGAGATGAGCGCCCGATACTTGGTATCGTAATAATCCGGGTTCGGCTGCTTCAGGCGGGTCATCACCGCCCAGAGGCAGAGCATCTCGAGAGCGTGCGGCGCGATAGGCTTGGTCTTCGCGAGGGCCCTGATGTCCTGCTCGTAGATCTTCTCCTCCAGGCTGGGGCGGAGGAGGTAAGGCGCCGTGATGAGCTCGAAACGCGAGCGGAACGAGGCGAAGTCCGGGATCGTCTTGAACGCGTCGAGGTGCTTCTCGTTGGTGGTGGCGAAGAAGACGATGTCGAGCATGGTCGTCGACGAGGGAAGGTTCGCGGTCCCTTTCTCCACGGTCGAGAGCAGGTACTTGAACGCTTCGATCGGGCGCTTCAGCATGTCGGAGAATTCGAGTATGCCGCGGTTCGCCTCGATCAAAGGCCCGTCGCCCTCGAAGAAGCTGATGTTGTGCAGGACCGGCGGCAGGTTCGAGATGTTCCTGTCCATCGTCAGCTGCTTCTCGTAGGCGTCGATCGACATCTGCGGCTCCACCGTGCTCACGCCGACGCGATACTGCTTCGAATAATAGAAGCGCTCGACCTGCACGTGGCGCAGGACCTTGGTGAGGTCGCCGTCGTAGGCGGCGAGGAGGTTCTCGAAGATCAGCTGATTGCGTTTCGAGAGGCCGGCCATCAGAAGGTGCTGCGGGATCTCGACTTCCGATTCAGGAATTCCCTGCTCGGCCGCCAGCCAACGGCGGAGGAGCGTTTCGCGATGCGGAAGGGGGATGAGATACACCGGGTTCTCTTTGTATTCCGAGTGGATCTTCGACGCTATCTTCGCCTCATCCAAAAAGGCGAAGGACTCTTCGCGCAGCCCGCTGCCTTCGCTGAAATCGCCTTGGAAGCCCAGGGAGCCGTGGGCGCCCATGGCCTTGCCCGTGAGGCTCTTATCGGTCGGGAAGATCCAGTTGAAGCGGTAGACCGCTCCCTCCTCGGTCTCCGAGTACTTCTGCATCGCGTGGGCGATCGACTCC
>JASLCY010000444.1 GCA_030151925.1 Oligoflexus sp. | reverse complement strand
CCGGCTGCATCGCTGGAGCGATGCAGCCGGCGCTCGCGCCCGAGCTGATACTGATGGCTATCGCCGGCCGGGCCTATGTTATGGCTCACGATGTGCACCTGCTCGTCGTTGCGCGCAGCGAGCTCAACGAAGGCTTTCTGGGGAATGGCGGTCGGCAGGACGTAACCGTCGTTATAATCCGTATGTTCGCCGATCAGGTTCACGCGGCCGTGAGCCTCGCTGCAGGTGCTCGGCTCCGTTCCGAAGATGCGGTTGAACCGGCTTTTATCACTGTCCGTACTCGATTCGAGCATATTAAGACCTCACAAGGATATCAGGCCTGGGGCGATCCTTTATTGCAACCGTCGGCCACCTGGGATCGACGGTGAGTATCTCAAATCCCTCGGGGCCCAGCAGCATGGTGTCTTCGATCTTGCAGCCCACGAGGCTCGGATTCCAGGCAAAAGCCATATTGTGGGCGATCCGCGTGCGTGAGCCCGGGCGCGCGACCTCTTCGCGCGAGTTGTAACCCGTCGTCCCGCCTTGATGATGTTTCAGGATCTCGCCTGCGTGGCCATGTTTAGCATAAGCATGCGCCGCGGCCGCGAAGACGTCTCCTAACGGGGAGTCGGCGGCGGTCGCGGCGAGGATGTCGGCTTCGATCCGAGCGATGGTCTCGATGCTTTTCCTCTCGTCCGGGGTCGGATCGCGGAAATAGACGAAACGAGTGAGATTGGCGAAGAGCCCGTATTGCCTTGCGCAGAAGACCAGCATCGCGCGGGAGCCGATCTTCTCGCTGCTGGTGGTCGCGTGGCGATGAAGGGGCAGCCTTTTCTCGTCGCCGACCAGGATGAGGGCGGGATTGATCCCCCTTTGCCAAAGAGCGGAGGCTCCTCGCGCCGCCAGCTCGTAACCCGACCAATCGGGTCTCGCATCCGTCAGGGTCTCCGTCATCGCCTCGGCCGCGCCCCGCCCCAGGCTGCGATAACGCGTTTTCTCGTCTTCCGTCAGCACGCATTTCGCGTGAATCAATTCGCTGGGCAGCATCTTTTCCGCGCCGCTCGGCCTATCGCTCAGCACCAGCCCGCCAGCGGCGAGCTCCGCGACCTGCTGCTCGCGGACTTCCGGCTTCGCCCAATCGAAACGGAAGAATTGATAACCCTCCGGAACCTCCTCCTCCCGCAGGCGATCGTATTCGATCGCATCGGTGAGCACCACGGCCTCGTGGGCCGTCACGCAGATTTCCGCGACGCCGAGATCGGTGGTGAAGAGGATGACGTTCGAGCCGCCCGCCGTGGCCCAGGCGAACCAGTCCGAGCCTCTCAGCCTTATGGCTGAAGCCCCATGGTCTCGCAGAATCCGCCGCATGATCGAGATCTTGTGTTCGATCTCCCGTGTCCTCGATTTCAAAAGTGAACCTCCACCGCTTGCAGTTCCTTCGCTTTATCCTCGGGAAAAGCGTCGTTCGCGAACAGGCCGGCCCCGATCTCCGTCCCGGCCAGGTATTTGAGTTTGTCCGAGCTTCGGTAAGGCGGAAAGAACTCGATATGGAAATGGCACTCGGGATGATCTTTCCCGTCGGTCGGCGCCTGGTAGGCGACCATGAGATAGGGGAAGGGCCTTTGCCAAAGGCCCTCGTATTTCAAGAGCATGGTCTTGAGCGCGCGCGCGAAGTCCATCCTCTCCGCCAGATCCAGGTCGGCGAAGGAACGACGAGCCTCGAGCGGCGCGATCCAGGCCTCGTAGGGATAACGCGCGCAGGCCGGGACGAACGCGAGCGTCGACCGGCCTTTGTAGAGGATGCGTTCATCGTCTTTCAATTCCTGCTGCATAAAGCTCGAGAGCAGCGTTCGGCCCTCGCGGGCGAAGAACCTCTCCTCCTCCGCGAGCATGCGCGCCGGGATCGGCGGAATGAAAGGATAAGCATAGATCTGCCCGTGCGGATGATGGAGCGTGACGCCGACCTCCACGCCGCGGTTCTCGAAGGCCAGGACGTAACTCACGTCGTCGCGGGCGCCGAGATCCTTATAACGTTCGCCCCAGACCTCGATCAGGAGCGCGATCGATTCCACCGACAAGCGCCCCAGGCTGGTATCGCTGTCCTGCGTGAAGACCACGACTTCGCACGCGCCCGACGACTTCGCCGTCGGGACGATGCCGATCTCGGGCGGCGGCTCGGCCCTGGGCGTCAGCGTGGGAAACATATTCTCGAAGACCGCGACCTCGTAATCGCCCGGCGGGAGCTCGGTCGGAAAATTCGGATTGCGCATCGGCGCCAGGGGATTGAATTCCTTGGGCGGCAGGAAGGTTCGATTCTGCCTGTGGCCCGAATAGGCGACCCATTCCCCGCGGAGCGGATGCCAGCGCATATGCGCGCCGTGGATGGAGACGGCCTCCGGCATCGGGCTGGGCGCCGTTTCCGGCGCTTTGAAATCCTTTGATCCGTAGAGCCTGAGGAGCCGCCCGTCAGGCTTCCGCAAGATATGCTTATACATGGCTCTCCGGCTCCTCATGAAAGAGCATCTCGTGATCGACCTGGCTCAGGACGATGCGCCTGATCTCCTCGATCGGGATCTTCGGCGTGCGGTCGGCGTAAAGGAGGCCGTTCGCTTCCTGGAACGTATCCGTGAGCTGCGTGTAGCAGAAGCCGCGGAACAGCTTCAATTTATGGACCGCGGAGACCAGGCCCCAGAACTGGCGCTTGAATTCGCGGGCGTTCGTGCTTTTCCCGTAACCCCAATCGGTCGAGGCCCCCACGCGATGGTCGCCCGTGAAGGCGATGCCGCCGAATTCCGTGAGCATGATGGGCTGATCCTCATGCTGGTAGCCCTTCACGATCGGCATGCGGCCCGCGGGGATGCGGCGGCTCAAGAGTTCCTTGACGCTGACGTGCGGCCCGTAACGCTCGAGCAGGCGGCCGGGGTGGTTGTCGTAATCATGGATGCCGACGATGTCGGTGCTCGCGCTTTCCCAACCGTCGTTGCCGATGACCGGGCGGCTCGGGTCGAGCGTCTTCGTCAGATGGTAGAAGGCCTGTATGCAGCTCCGATGATTATCCATCTCGCCGAGGTCGGGCACGCCCCAGGATTCGTTGAAGGGGACCCAGGTCACGATGCAGGGATGGCTGAAGTCGCGATCGATCACTTCGGTCCATTCGCGCATCAGGCGTTCGACCCCGTCGTGCGTGAAACGATAGGC
>JASLCY010000436.1 GCA_030151925.1 Oligoflexus sp. | reverse complement strand
GTAGAATATGTCACGATGCTTAATTAATATATAAGATGTTCTTATATAATTAAGGAAGAGCAATCAGCAGGTTGAATGGATCAGCCGCCCTTCTGGTCGAAGCTCAGGCCGATCGTGAAGGATTTGTCCTTGATGTAATCCGGCTGGGAATTGAGGCGGGCGAGGCCGCCCAACAAGCTGCCGACGCGCACGTCCAAACCGAAGACGAGGATGGAAAGGTCGATGCCGTAGCGGACGTTGGGCGTCGCCTCATAGAAGAGCCTGAGATCGTCCGCATACTGCTCGGCGAGATAGGTCCCGAAACGCTCTTCGCTGAAAGCGCTGCGCGCCGCCTTCAGATCCGTCCCGCCGTAATCGATCCACGGGATCACGGAGAAGTGCTTGAGCAGCTGGAGCGTAAGGTTCGCGCCCGCCGAATAGCGGAGGATATTATAATGGGCGGTCTGCGTCTCCACGGTCGCCGCCTGCGCTTCCTGATAGAAGGGCGTGAGCTCGTGCTTCACGTTGAGGCTCTTCACGCCGACGATCAAGGCGAGCTTGTTCTCCTTGCGCAGGGAATCGAACGGCAGGGAAGAGAGGTTGAAACCCAAACCCGAGGCCGTCACGGTCGAATGCTGCTGCGCGCTCGAGGAATAGAGGCTGTTATCCGTATAGTCCGCCTGATGCTTCGAGGTCTCCACGGAGAAGCCGAGACCGACCTTCTTCAGCGAGATCGAGAGGTGAGGGTCGATCGTATAACCCGACAGGTGCAGTCGATTGGTGCGCTGGGTATCGAGGTCGCCGCTCTCCGTGCGCGGCAGCACGGTCAGATCCTGGTGTTCATAGGCGATGGCGTAGGTGAGCGTATTGAACTGCGGCACCACGTGGTTGATGGGCGGCGCCGACAGGAGCGAGTTTCCGCTGTGCATATAGGTCGAATAGCTCTTGATCATCTCGCTGCGGTCCTGCTCCTGGGCAAGCCCCGCGCCGGCGATGAAGAGAGCGATGACACTGATGCTGCGTATAAACAAGAATGCCCCCGAGTACTTTGGATCCTCGGAGGCATCGGTATTCGCCGGAAAAAATTTAGAAAATTAGGTCGAAAGGAAGGTGCGAGGGTAATAGCCGTTTTTGGCTTTTACGAAATTCTCGTACTTTATCCCGTAATCCTGCGGCACAGCCTTTTGCACGGAAGGCCGCTGGAGGAGGGCGGTCGCCCATCGGCCCAGCTTCGGATAGCTGGCGAGCAGGCTCGTGTCGCCCCACTGGGCGAAGGTCTGATAGGCCCTGAACACCGGCGCGAAGAACGCATCGACGAGAGCGAACTTCTCGCCCGTGAAGTAGGGGCCCTTGACGTTCGCTTCGAGGGTCGCGAGCCTTTGCTTCAGCTCGTCCCTCGCCTTGAGGTACTGGGCCTCGTCCGGCGCCGTCGCCATCTGGTAATTCAAGCCGAGCAGGACCGAGCTGTACTCCATCCAGGCCCTATGCTGGGCTTTGACGAGCGGATCGGACGGATGCAGGACCTGGCCCTGGGTCTCGTCGATGTACTCGCAGATCGCCGCCGACTCGAAGAGCACGTGGCCGTCCACTTCGAGCACCGGGACCTTGCCCAGCGGCGAGATCTTCAGGAACCACTCGGGTTTGTTCTGAAGATCGATATAGCTGATCCGGAACTCCGCGTTCTTCTCGAGGAGCAGGATCATGGCCCGCTGGACGTAGGGGCAGATATCAAAACTAACCAAATGCAGATCCGACATGATTTCTTCCTTTAAAGGCCCACCGCTTTCTGCGTGTGCATATGGAGGCTGCGATAGATCACGCCGTCCTCTTTCTTCAATCTCTGGCCCGTGCGGGAATCGGTGCAGCATACGTCCTCGGTCTCCTCCTTCGAGAGGATGAAGTACTCCGAGTTGCCGAGGAAGATCGCGTAAATCAATTTATAGGGAAAGCTGAGCGCTTCGCCGTTGGGAGCCTGGCCTTCGTATATCATCGGCGTGAACTGCCGAATGATCAGACCGCCGCTGTTCTGAATTCCGTACTCGAGCAGCGTCGTGAGCTGCTCCTCGTGATCCTCGTGGTAACCGACCACGCCGTGGTCGGTCACGTCGAAAACGAAGTCCGAAGTATCGTCATCAAGCAAGACGCTGAGGGTCAGCATCTTTTTTCCCGGCAGGGCTCTGATCCTGTCGAGCAGTTCATGGGCTTTCTGAAAGGTGACCGTGCTCTCTAAGGTGTGACGCTCCATGCTTTACCCCGCTTTTTTGAAGAACTGGAAGTCCAACGCATCATTGTGCACCGTAACCTTGATCGTCCCTCCATTCGCCATCTCACCAAAGAGAAGTTCGTCAGCCAGGGGCTGCTTAACCTTGTCTTCAACCAAACGTCGAATCGGGCGCGCACCATAGGCTTCGTCATAACCTTTAACAGCCAACCACTCGATAGCCGCGTCGTCGAACTCCAGCATGACCTTCTTCTTCTGAAGCTTGCCGTTGAGGTCTTCGACGAACTTCCTCGCCACCATCTTCACGACGTCGAGCGGCAGGGGCCCGAAGTTGATGATAGCGCTGAGGCGGTTGCGGAACTCCGGAGAGAACATCTCCTTGACGGCCTTCGAAATCCCCGCGACCTCGGTAGCCGAGCGCACGGTCTGATTGAAGCCGATCACCTGCTGGCTGAGCTCCTTGGCGCCAGCATTCGTCGTCATGATGATGATGACGTTCCTGAAATCCGTTTTGCGACCGTTGTTATCTGTAAGCGTACCATGATCCATGACCTGCAAAAGGATATTTTGCATGTCCGGGTGCGCTTTCTCGATCTCGTCAAGCAAGAGCACGGCGTGCGGGCTCTTGTTGATGGCCTCCGTGAGAAGGCCGCCTTGATCGAAGCCGACGTAACCCGGAGGCGCACCGATCAGCCGAGAGACCGAGTGCCGCTCCATATATTCACTCATATCGAAGCGGACGAGCTCGATCGACAGCGACTTCGCCAACTGCTTGGCCACCTCGGTTTTACCCACGCCGGTGGGACCTGCAAAGAGGAACGAGCCGATAGGCCGCTCTTCGTCGCCGAGACCGGAGCGAGCGAGCTTGATCGCGTTCGCCAAAGCCTCTATTGCACGATCCTGGCCAAACACCTGGCCCTTGATCGTGAGGTCGAGGTCCTTCAGCATCTCACGTTCGGTATAATTCACTTTGGTGAGGGGAATCCTCGCCATCTTCGCGACGACGCCCTGGATGATGTCGGCGGTAATCGTGCGGGATTTCTGCTTCACGCCGCGCAGGGTAAGCGAGGCCGCCGCTTCATCGATCACGTCGATAGCCTTGTCGGGCAACTTGCGATCGTTGATATAGCGCGCCGAGAGTTCGACCGCGGCCTGAAGGGCGCCGCTGGTATACTTCACATTGTGGTGTTTTTCGTACACGTCTTTCAGACCGCGAAGGATACGCAGGGCATCCTGGTGCGAAGGCTCCTCGATATCGATCTTCTGGAACCGACGGGCCAGGGCGTGATCGCTTTCGAAGTGCGTACGGAATTCTTTGTAAGTCGTCGATCCCATGCACCGGAGCTCGCCCGAGGTCAGGGCCGGCTTCAGGATGTTCGAGGCATCCAGGGCGCCGCCGCCGACCGCGCCCGCACCGACGATCGTATGGATCTCATCGATGAAGAGCACGTGCTTGGGGTACTTCTGCAGGGCCTTGACGACGCCTTTGAGCCTTTGTTCGAAGTCGCCGCGGAACTTCGAGCCCGCGATCAGAGAGCCCATGTCGAGCGAAAAGACCTTGAGGCCCTCGAGGGCCGCGGGGACTTCCTTCCGGGTGACCATCAGCGCCAGGCCTTCCGCCAAAGCGGTTTTACCGACGCCGGCCTCGCCGACGAACAGGGGGTTGTTCTTCCGGCGACGGCAGAGGATCTGCATGATGCGCTCGAGCTCGGCGTCGCGACCGATCAGAGGATCGATCTTGCCGGCGCGGGCGCGTTCACAGAGGTCCACCGTGTATTTCGCGAGAGCGTCCTTGGCCGACGAGCCGCCACCGCTGCTTTCGTCCGGCGCGTGGCCGGGCAGGTATTGGCCCTCGTCGCCCTCGTCCTCGGGCTCCTCGTCCTTCGGCGCCCCGTGCGAGAGGTACTGCACGATATCGAGGCGCGTGATCTTCTCGCGCTCGAGATAGAACACGGCGAAGGAATCCTTCTCGGAGAAGATGGCGACGAGGACGTTGGCGCCCTGGATCTTGTCCTTGCCCGACGACTGCACGTGCTGCGCCGCGCGTTGGATCACGCGCTGGAAGCCGATGGTCGGTTGCGGCAATTGGCCTTGTTTCAGGGCGTTGTTGTCGATGTGCTCCTCGAAGAAGCTTTCCAGGGCGCGCCGAACGCTATCGATCGCGCCTCCGCAGGCTTCGATGGCTTCGCGGGCCGTCGCGTTATGCAGGAGGGCGTAAAGAATATGTTCGACCGTAACATAAGGGTGGCCACGACGCGTGGCTTCGGACACGGCGAGATTGAGACTGACTTCAAGATCAGGACTAAGCATGCTAATGGCACGACCCTCCTCTTAAAAAATGGGGCAAGACGAGTAAGGCTCGAGCCTCTTAAGACATTCACTTCTGCAATTATCTTAAGCTCTCTCGAGGACGCACTGCAGTGGATGCCCGCTATGCTGAGCTTCCTGGGTCACGAGCGTGACCTTGGTCTCAGCGATCTCATAGGGATAAATACCACAGAGCGCACGACCTTCGGTATGGACTTTAAGCATGATCTGCGTTGCGCCCGCATGATCTTTGTTAAAGTACTTCTCTAAAATCGTGACGACGAATTCCATAGGCGTGTAATCGTCGTTTAGAAGGATCACACCGTAGAGAGGCGGCCTTTGAACTTTCACGCGCTCCTTGACCACGACACTCGTGTCGGATTTTGATCCAGCCATGGCTTTCGGATTGTTCGTCAGCGACCCTATCATCTGCAAATCTGACCTCCCGTGGACGTCCTAACCCAATGAGACATACTCGCCCATACAATAGTCAAATTCGAGCGTAAGTTCGAAATAGCTAAAGTCAAGTAAGCCATGGGCAAAGCTTCTGCAGATTTTATCAATCGGAGGCCCAGGGGGCCTAGCGGTTTTACCCCGGCGTCTTTCTTTTTTTTAACACGCCCCGGCTAAGCGATTCCTAAGAATTCGCGTATCCGGCCCCGTAGAC
>JASLCY010000398.1 GCA_030151925.1 Oligoflexus sp. | reverse complement strand
CTCGAGATGTACGTGCCGTTGTTCCTATCCGTGTCGCAGAGATTGAAGAGGGCGCGGATGGTGTTGTCATCCGTATCGACCGAAGCGGGCACCGTGCTCTTCAGCAGGTCGGGGAAAGCCGGCGCACGGGTCTTACGCATGTACTGCAGCGAGTTCGCGAGCGAGGTCGGACCGCAAATCTCCGAACCGTTGGTCGGCGAGAACAGGTCCGCGTAACGCTGATCCAGCTGATACATGTTGCTGAGCGGGTGGACCACGGGATGGTCGCCGAATATCGGGATAATGTGGATAGGCGGGAGGATCTTGTATTTTCCTATCACCGCCAGATCCACTTTAGGCGGGATCTTGATCTGCAGGCTGTTTGCTATGTTTTGGGCGGCCGGGCTGAGCTCGACCGGGCCAACGGCGGCCCATGCTGCGGGTTTGATCATCTGAGATGACTGAGCCGAAAGCTCACCCGCGAAGGCCGTAAGAGACATGAACGAACTGATAACGAGTGCACTGATAATCTTGGTTTTCACGAGGATCCCTTCCTTTAGTAGCGCTGTTTCGAGGCGCATTTAAAGGAGCGGCCCAGGGGCGGCTTATTGCGGAAAATTTCGAGGATAACGCGAAAATAACGGCTTTCTTGACGCATCAAGAAAGGAGCATGCATTTTGCAAGACACTCGTTTTGTCGATTACCGAAAGACATGACAAGGAGGTCAACATGGTTGCAAGACAGAAATTGAAGGAGCTCAGGAGCCAAGTCGCAGACAACAGCCAGCACGAGGAAGGCGCTATCGCTAAAACGATAGAACAGCAAACGGCGAAATTACCGTCGGACGTCTTCCTCTGGTCGGCGCTCGGAGCGGTCGGCGTATCGGCTCTGCTGCAGATCTTCCAGAAGAAGGAGGCGAGCCTCTTCCTGGGACAGTGGGTCGCCCCTTTCCTTCTCTTCGGCGTGTACAACAAAATCGTGAAAGTCGCGGGCTCGGATAAAACCACCAAGCCCGCCCAGGCGTGACCCTAAAACGGGAACGCTGCAGTGAAACCAAGAAGGGGCAGTTCGAGGAACGAACGCCCCTCTCTTTTTACTCAGGCAGGATCGAGTAATCGATTTCGTAGAGGCCGGCTGCGTAAGAATTGATTTTGAATTTTACGCACTGCTCATCCACTTTCACGGCGAAGAACTTATCCAGCGGAGCGACCGCTCCCGTATCGTCGTAATCATACCACTCCGTCGTGATCAGGCGATTGGCCGAGATCGTATAACCCAGCATGCTGATCACTTCGTCCGGCGAGAATTCCAGGTCCTTGCACGAAGCGAAATCCGCGAATCCGGCTCCCGCGGCGACATAAGAACCGCCGACGTGCGACTCGCCGTTGCTGCCTGTCGCCGTCTGGAAAATGTAGCGGCGAACGCCGAAGACCCAGTTTTTATCTTGAGCGACGGGCACGAGTTTACCATCTTCGATCGCGAGGTAGACGAAGTCTTGTTTGCTCGTCGCGTCGACCGTCAGAGGCAGGATCTCCGGTTTTGCTTCAGGGGAATTCACGGGCGCGGACGCGTCGCCATTCGTCGGTGCGTTGTTTTCAGGGGTTTGAGCAGGGGTATCGACGCCTGCGTTCACGGGCTTCGTGGCAGACGAATTTGAATTCACTTGCGAACCCTGTGCGTACAAATGAGAGGAAAGCGCGAGGCTGAGGCCCATCGTTACAAAAAATTTCATGAGGGTTGTCCTTCTTCTTGGTGAGGCGGAAACCGCCGTAACTCCCCCTCTATACTGATAATAATTATCAATATCAACTCATTCTTTTACGTGTCAATTCGGCTGTTTACAGATGAATTCAGGATGAAAGAATCTTGACAACATAAATCCTAATATTGATTATCATTCTCGCCACAGGACCTGTGTAAATCACCAAAAGGAATTGAAACATGAAATTCGTAAACACATCGCTCCTCGCTGTCCTTGCTTTCGCCGCTGTCTCCGCTCAAGCTGCCGTCGTTTCCGGTGCCCCAAAACCCACACAAAACGTTCCTGCTCAGACCGCTCCTTCGGATGAGCAACAGCCTTCGAACAACGGCACCGTCCAAGCTCCCGCTGACGAGACTCCTCATGAAGACCTCGTCCTCGACGGCGCTCGCTGGGCCGGTAAACCAACTGGCTTCGTTTGTTCTTCGGACACGGCGCAACTCGTTTCCGCTCCTTCGGACTATGCTTCCATCGGCCTCAAGTTCGAATCCGCCGTAACTGACTACACGCTCGACAACGGCCTCGTCGTCGGCACGTTCTCCCCTGAAGAAGGCACCACCTGCCGTTATTCGGCCCGCATCCTCGCGGACAACGCGGCCAGCACCCTGAAACTCATCGAATCGCGCGCTTACGCTTCGGAAGGCGAAGCTTCCTGCGCTGAGGGCAAAGCCCTCGTCGATGCGGCTTTCGAATCGGATCGCTACATCTTCAAAGAACGCGGCCACATGCTGACCGTCCTCGCTCCTAACGCAAACGCGGCTGAAGTCTGCGGCGAAGGCGCAGAGACGATCGGTATTCAATTCACTCTCGCTGGCAAGATCAACTGATCGAACCGGACCCGAGACCGCCCGCCTCCCTACGGGCGGTC
>JASLCY010000390.1 GCA_030151925.1 Oligoflexus sp. | reverse complement strand
GCAGGAGCAGTATGAAGAGGCGAAACAGCTCGCCGAAGAGCTCCTGCTCAAAGACCAGTTCAACGTCCGCGCCTTGAACCTCAAAGCCAAAACCCTTATGAGGCTCGGCGACTGGGACAAGGCGACCGCGACCCTGGGCGAAGCCAACCTGCTCAGCCCGCAGAATCCCGAGCGGCTCCTCATGCTCGGCGACGCGTTCTACGGCAAGGGCGATCTCGAGAAAGCGCTCCTTTATTACGAGGACGCCTCGCAGGGCGATCCCGACCTCACGGATGCGACCAACACCAGGATAGGCCGCGTGAAGCTCGATCAGGGGCGGATCGAGGAGGCGCTGGAGATGTTCAAGAAGAGCGCTTCGGAAGAGGAGGCCGCGGGCTATTTCAATAACGCGGCGGTGATCGCGGTCCGGAACGGCAAGATCCAACAGGCGATAGGCCTCTATCGGACGGCGCTCAAGGCGCTGCGGACCAACAAACTCAAACCGCAGATCTACTTCAACATAGCCCTCTCGCTGAGACGCCTCAATATGGACGAGGAGGCGATCAAGGCCCTCAAACAAAGCCTCAAGTTCGATCCGGCTTTCGAGAAGGCGCAGCTTCACCTCGACGATCTTTTAAAGCGGCAAGGTAAGAAGTAGCGTCGATCGCGTATTCGACTATCGTGACCTCCGGCCGGCCCGGCGACAGCGCTTCGGGATAAGAGCGCTTCAGGGCCATCCCGAGGCGCTCCATGATCTTCCAGGACGCGACGTTCTCCTGATCGGCCGTGGCGAAGACCTCTTCGACACCGAGCTCTTCGAACGCCTTGGCCACGAGCGCCCGGGATCCTTCCGTGCCATAACCCTCGCCCCACGCCTCGCGCCTCAACCTATACCCGAGCTCGATGCGCCGCTCGTTGTCGGCATCCTGGAAAGCCGGGCGGAAGATGAAAAAACCGATGAACGCCCCGTCGCTCTTCTTGATCGCGGCATAGACGCCGAACCTGTCCTTGTGTTTCGCGCGCAGGCCCGCGACCCGATTCAGCACCATCTCGATATATCCGGGCGATGACGTCACGCCGCCCGTGATGTGCCGCATGACCTCGGGATCGCTATCGAGCTCGAGCAGGGCCTCGCGGTCCGCGGGCGTGATCGTGCGGAGGATGAGGCGCTCGGTTTGCAAATAAATATCCATAGGCCCGCCCTTTAAAGAGGTTCGGCGAATTCCTCGCCGCCGGTCAGTCGGAAGACTTCGTCCGCGCGCGGCCGGAACGTGGCGGTTTTATCGGCTTCCGCCTCGACGATCCGATCGAGGCGGAACGTTCGATAGCCCTGGCGCAGATGATCGAAGCACAGGAGATACCACGCCGGCCAGCTCACGCTTACGGCGTGCGGTTCCACCACGCGGCGGCTGAGGCGGCCTGCTTCATCTTTATAAGCGATCGTGAGGAGCGTGCAAGCGATGAACGCTTTTTCCATCTCCTCCAGGCAACCCCCACGCGGTTCCTGGTAGGAGTCGGCGATTTCCCGGGGGGCGGGACCGCCGATGAAGACCCTGGTCTTCAGCTGACCGAGCGTTCGGAGCTGAGGGCCGGCGAGGCCGCTCAGGAGGCGAGTCTGGATCAGGGATTTTTGCCTGGAGAAGAGGGGCAGCCCGAGTTTATCGATCACCGCCGCGGCGATGAGCAGGCGCATGGCCTGGTATTCGCTGAGCTCGATCCGCCGCGAGCCGACGGAGGGATTGAGCCGCAAACCGCCGCCGCGGCCCTTGTCCGTTTCGATGTCGTAACCGCGCGCGCGGAGTTCGTCGAGATCGCGGAACAATGTCCTGACACTGACTTCGGTCTTGCCGGCGAGCTCGTCCGACGTCCAGTATTCCTGCTGTCTGAGATGGAGCAGAATCCGCTCCAGGCGCTCGCTACGGCTCACTTCTCCGCCTCGTCATTAATATGACAGAATTTGTCATATTTAAGACTATGATTCAAGTCGTAGCAGGAAACAAGGTCAGCCCTGCTCTCCGAACTTCATCGAGCCCCAGTCCCCCAGAGGCAAGACCCGGTCTTGTCGCCTCGTCAGCCTTCCGCAACACCCGCAAGTGATCTTGTCTTTTACAATTCGCGATCAGTTCGATGAAGTTATTCGGAGATCTTGGATGAGATGTTCTTCGTTGAGGATGAGCGTTGGCTCTGGCGATAGATCCAGAGGACCTCGCACGTGAGGATGGCGGCGTAGAATAGGAATTCATGCATTTTTATCGCCTGTCGATCTTTTGATCTATTTCGATGATGCAATGCTCCCGGTCTCCTGTCTACGCATTATTTTTTTTATATCCCGCCCGAATTTTATATAATTTTGAAAGTATGTATCAACTATGCCCCGGCATTGCTCATGACGAGCGAAGGATCCGCCTGTGAAATTGATCATCGTGTTCATCATCCTGCTTCTGATCGGATTCGCGGTCTTTCAGTGGATACGGAAAATGCAGATGGGCAGGCTCCCCTCGGCCTCCGAACGAACGAGCTACGAATCGTCGCCCCAGTTCGATCGCGCCCGTGGGCGCTTTCGCAATCAGATCGTGGTCAATTTCGAGAAGAACATGGATTTCAAGGCCTTGCTCAAGGCCTATATCTTCGGGCGGCAGATCCGAACGCCGAAGTCGCCGCTGCCGAGCGTCCGTCCCAACTTCAAGGAGCTGCAGGACGGCGACGGGCTGCGATGGATCTGGCTCGGCCACTCCACGCTCTACCTGCATCTCGCGGCGCAGAAGGTTCTGATCGACCCGGTCCTGCACGCAGCTTCGCCGGTGCCCTTTGCGGTGCAAAGGTTCGAGTCGCAGACGACGAGCCTGAGCGCTCTGCCGGATCCCGATGTGATCGTGCTCTCTCATGATCACTATGATCACCTCGACGCCAAAGTCATGCAGCATCTCGCACGCTCCAAATGTATCATTTTGGCTCCATTGGGCGTGAAAGCCCGGCTCCTGGGTTGGGGCATCGAAGAGCATCGTCTGCGGGAATTCGATTGGGGCGATCGCCTGAGCCTCGGCGGCCTCACCTATATCGCGACGCCGGCTCAGCACTTCTCGGGGCGCGGACTGGGCGATAGGAACAAAACCCTCTGGTGCGGTTGGGTGATCGAAGGCGGAGGGCGCAGGATCTTCTATTCGGGCGATTCCGGTTACGCGCCGCATTTCAGGGAGATCGGCAACGCCTACGGGCCCTTCGACATCGGTTTTATGGAATCGGGGCAATACAACACGATGTGGCGCTACGTGCACCTCCTGCCCGAAGACGTGATCGCGGCGAGCCTCGATCTCGGCCTCAGGCACATCTTCCCGGTGCACTGGGGAATGTTCAACCTCTCGATCCACGATTGGTTCGAGCCTATCGAGCGGGTCACGCGGCTCGCGGAGAAAGAAGGGATCAAGGTCTGGGCCTCGCCGATCGGCACGCTCTCGCGTTTCGCGGGAGAACCGACGTTCGAGGCCTGGTGGCGCGAGCATCCTGATTTCAAGGCGCGCGGGCATCTTATCGAAGCCTGAACGGAAAAGGCCGGATACCCCTGAGGATATCCGGCCTTTTCCTTTTGATCTCACTCGGCGTAGACCTTGACCTGCTTCACGTTCTTCGTGGCTTTCAGGAGGATGTTGCCCACCAGGAAGTCGTCATACTCGTCCTTGCTGGGATCGGGCGCCTGGCCGGGAACCTTCGCGTGGCCGTAGATATTCTTCGATTGGATCACGACCGAGTAGGTCCCTTTATTGACGATGAACGGAGCGTAGGGCGACCAGGCCTTGCTCTGCTGGTCGGCGTCGGAGAGCTTCGGCAAAGGCTTTTCAGCCAGGACCGCCGCCTTGGATTGCTCGTCGATCAGGGAGAAGGTGTCTTTGTCGAGCTGGTCGATGCCGCAGATGCGGCCGATCGAAAGATCGATCTGCGTATTGTCCTCGAGCACTTCGAACTGGAAATAATAGGTCGTGCCGCTCAGGTTGTAGGTATTCACCTGGCCTACGCAGGCGCTGCCCGAGCCGGCGAAACCGTCGCCGATGCGGAAGATCTCGTTCGAGCCGAATTCGATCGAGTTCGAGTAGATCGTATCGGGCGCCTGCGCGCTCGTCGTCGT
>JASLCY010000382.1 GCA_030151925.1 Oligoflexus sp. | reverse complement strand
TTCGTATAGTGGACGTTGAGCCGAGGTAAAGACGCGACGGGCCAACCGCCCGTCCGCTACTGGCGTTGAGGCTTCAAACAAGAAACAGCAGAGACCAAGGAATTGTTCCGGAAGTTTTGCTTTGGAAACCACGCCCCTTTAGGGGTACTGGTAGTTCATTCCTAAAGACCCAGAATATAATCCAGGTCGCGGCGGAGGTCCTCGGCGTCCTCGATGCCGATCGAGAGCCGGATCGAGCTGCCGTCGATGCCGGCGATCTCCCGTTCTTCCGGGGACAGGTCATGCGCGAAGAAGAAGAACGCCGGATTGATGAGCGACTCCGTTGAGCCCAGGCTGCCGGCCATCTTGAAGAGCGAGCCGCGCGTCACGATATTCTCGAGGTTGATGCGTTTGTTCTTCAGGCGCAGGAAGATGATAGTCCCGTAGTCCTGGAACTTCTCCTTGAACCAGGCGTGCTGGGGATGGCTCGCGAGCCCCGGATACACCACCTTCTCGACCGCCGGATGGGTCTCGAGCCAGGCCGCGAGCTTCAACGCGTTCGAGCATTGCTCGCGGCGGCGCAGGTGATAGGTCTTCATCCCGCGCTGGATCAGGAACGCGGCATGCGGATCCAGGGTGGAGCCCATGTTCAGGAGGGTCTTGTCGATCTTCCGCAGGAGCTCCTCGCGGCCCAGGATAGCGCCGCCCATCACGTCCCCGTGCCCGCCCGCGTATTTCGTCAGGCTGTGGAGATAAAGATCGAACGGCCACTCGGGCCAGGACTGGAAGCCCGCGAAGGTATTGTCGAGCAGGGTCAGCACGCCGTTCTTCTTCGCCTCCTCGTAGATCACGTCGAGCGGCGCCGCGCGCAGCTGCGGGTTCGAGACCGATTCGAAGAGTATCGCCTTCGTGCCGTGAACCGCGAGCTCGCGTTTGATGCCCTCGACATCGCCCATCGACAGGCGGACGCTGGTGATGCCGAACTTCGTCAGGGTCTGCTCGGCGAAGTTCCGCGACGGCCCGTAGGCCTCGAGGAAATAGATGAAACGATCCCCCGACTGCAGGACGGCCAGCAGGGTGTTGGTGATCGAAGCGATGCCGCTCGCCGTGCTGCGGCCGCCCTCGGTGCCCTGCATCTCCGCCAGCAGGTTGTCGAGCACGGCGCAGGTCGGGTTCCGCGCCCGCGAGTAGAAGTAGCCCTCGCGCTCGCCGCGGAACGTCCTCTTCAACTCCTGGAAGGAATCGATCGTGAATTTCACGCTCTGGTAGATGGGCGGCGTCAGGGGCTTGTTGTCAGCCGGCAAGGCCGAGAAACGCGGGTGGTTGGCCCGCGTGATCGGCTGGACTTCGTGTTCCATGTCTCAGCTCGCTTATTGGTAGTAGCGTTGGAGGATGCGGTCGACGTAGGCGCGGAACTCGGGATGCTCCTCCGCGGTCTTCTTCAGGATGCTGTTGGTGGGGAAGTAGTAGGCGCCCCACAGGAAAGGGAAGACCACGCAATCCACGAGCGAGGGCTCGTCGCCGAAGATGTAATCCGACTTGCCGATGAAATACGCGAGGTGCTCGAGGACGTCGCGTCCGCGGCGGCCGATCTCCTCCTCGTCGTGGCGCCCGATGCCCTGCGCGTAGAGGGCCTTTTGCGTCTGCTTCTGCACGAGCTTGGGCACGACCAGCCGCAGCGGGATGGGGAGCTCCTCGAAGAACAGCCCCTTCACCACATCGTAGCCGCGCGGATCGATCCAGCGCGTGTGGATCATGATGAAGTAATAATACTCCTCCATCGTCTTGCGGATCATGAACGAGACCGCTTTCTGCTCTTCCGTCAGCCCCGCCTCCGGATCGATGCCGAGCTTATCGCTGAGGTACTGGATGATGTTCTCCGAATCGGCGATGAGCTTGTTGCCGTCGCTCAGGGTGGGAAGCTTGCCCTTGGGCGCCTTCACCGGGTTGCCGACCGCGCCCTCGTAGGGCAGGCGGTGGATCTTCAGGAACATCTCGACCTTGGAGCAGAATGCGCTGACGTCGGGACGCTTGGGATTCGGTTGGTACTGATGAAGAGTCAGCATGCTGAGAGTCCTTCATATCGTAATTTTCTAGCGAGTTGTTCTCTAAGTTCTAGCAAACATTTTTATCGACGTCTAAGTTGAAATCGTTAATATGGGTGAACTTACGAGAGGAGTCACCCATGCGTTTCTATGGTCTGTTTCTATTAAGCGGCCTCGCGGCGAGCCCAGTCCTTTTCGCGGCTGACAAGGCTGAGCCGGCCCCAACCAAGGCTCAAACTGCTGCGAATGGCGCGGCACCTTCGAGCGAAATTCCCGAACGACGTGAATTTCCAATCAATGAAGCGATCAATCCCTGCGACAATTTCTACGAGTATGCCTGCTCGAAAGTCGACAGCAGCTTCAAGCTGCGCGACGACCGCAGCTCGCACACCTTCTCCTTCTCCGATTCGCATGAACGCCTCCTGAATAAGAAGAAAGCGTACCTGAAAGAGATCGCGGCCGCTCAGAAAGCCGGCGAGAAGGACAAAAAGCTCAGCGACCGCTCCGAGACGCTCGCGACCGTCTACAATGCTTGCATGGACCCGGCCGCGCGTAAAACCGAAGAAGAGGCGCGCGTGAAGAAGGAGCTCGCGGACCTGGGCGCGATCAAGACCCGCGAGGAATTCCAGCAGTATCTGCAGAAGCAGGACAAAGCCGGCCAATTCACCTTCGTCGGCTACGACAGCGTCGTGAATCTCGACAATCCGGAGCTGAATGATTTCACCATACTGGCGAATATGAAAACCCTGCCGGAGCGCTCGTACTATACGACGCCTGCGGTGGTGAAGGACTATGAGAAGATCGTCGAGCTCTTCTTCACGACGATCGGCAAAGACGCTAAGACTGCGAAGAAGGACGCGGCGGCCGTCGTGAAGCTCGAAACCGCGTTTGCGAAAGTGGATCCGCTGCCGGCCGAAATGCGCGATCTCTATACCAAACGTACCAGCATTACCAAAGACAAGCTGGTGAAGACCTATCCGCATCTTTTGCTCGCGCCAGTTGTCGCACGCGTGCCTGACAACACCCTTATTCGACACACTATTCCGAAGTCGTATGCCTTTGTTGATAAGCAACTCGCCAGCGCGAACCTGGACGACCTCAAGGCGATTTATCTTTTCGAAAGTCTGAATGGCTTGATGGACGACGCTTACCCGGACTTCTTCAAGGCCTCGTTCGCTTTCGAGAACAAGCATCTCGGTGGACCGGACAAACGCCCCGAACGCGACGAGCGCTGCACGATGATGGTGATGAACCGCTTCGAGAAGGAGATCGACGCCGAAGTCCTGCCGCTCGTGTTCCCGAACTTCCCCGAGGAGAAATTCGTGGCGCTCGCCGAGCAGGTCCGCAAGTCCATCATCGACGGCGTGAAGACCAACGACTGGCTCTCCAAGCAAGGCCGCGACGGTGCGGTCGAGAAGATCAGCAAAGCGAAGCTCCTCCTCGTGAAGCCCAAGACCGAGGACGAGTGGTATTTCAATCCCAAGCTCTCCTATAGCGCAACGCAGCCGATCGAGAACGCCGAGAAGCTCGGCCTCGCGATCCAGGACCGCATGTTCGAGGAGCTCAAGACCAAACGCAACCGCAACCGCTGGTACATGGGCCCGCTCACGATCAACGCTTATTACAGCCCCGAGGACAACCAGTTCGTGATGCCCGTCGGCATCCTCCAGTATCCCTTCTATGATCCGAACCTTCCGCTCGTCACCAACCTCGGCGCGGTCGGCGCCGTCATCGGCCACGAACTCGGCCACGGCATCGACGACCAGGGCGCGCAGATGGATGCGGAGGGCAAACTCCGCCAATGGATGACGGATCAGGACGTGAAGAACTTCAAAGCCCGCGGCGCGAAATTCATCGGCCAGTTCAACAAAGCGGGCCACGACGGTAAACTCACGCTGGGCGAGAACATCGGCGACCTCACGGGCGTGACCTTCGCTTATCGCGCGGCCTTCCCGGACGGCAAAGGCAGCGTCGACGACAAGAAGAAATTCTTCCTGCAATACGCCCGCGTCTGGTGCACGGTGGAACGTCCGAAGTACGCCGAGCAGCAGCTCAAGACCGATCCGCATTCGCTGCCGACCGCGCGCGTGAACGAGCAGATGAAGGATCAGCCGGCTTTCGCCGAAGCCTACCAATGCAAGAAGACCGATAAGATGGTCCTCGACCCTAAAGATATCGTCCATATCTGGTAAACAAGAGGCCCGTTTCCCTACTCGGAAAACGGGCCTTGGAGTCCTCAC
>JASLCY010000345.1 GCA_030151925.1 Oligoflexus sp. | reverse complement strand
CGGCAGGTCCTTGAGGCTGTGGACGGCGAGGTCGGCCGCACCCGATTGCAGGGCTTCTTCGAGTTCGCGCACGAAGAGGCCCTTGCCGCCCATCTCGTGCAGGAAACGGTTCTGGACCCTATCGCCCATGGTTTTGATGATATTGAGTTCCGTCGCGAGGCCTTGCGTCTCCTTCAGGAGGCCGGCGACGTAGTTCGCCTGCCAGAGGGCCAGTTGGCTGCCGCGGGTCGCGATCTTCGCTGTCTTCTGCTCCGCCATATTTCAACTCGATCTATCAAGGGTGAATAGTAACTTCAGCGCTTCGGTGAGCTGATTCGAATCGAACTCATCGCGCGGGTTATGAACGGCTTTGCCGACGTCGCCGGACATCTTGTTCACGATGCTCTTCAGCATGGCGTCGAGCGCTCGCAATTGATTCTCGTCCAGCTGGTTCAGCGGCGAACGTGCGAGGCTCTTCTGGCTTTCCTGCTTCACCAGGTTTTCCAGATAATCGCGGAAGGTCGCCAGGGTCGGCTTGAACGTCCGCGACGACAGCCACTTCTCGAAGTCCACCGCGTTCTCGATGATGATCTCCCGGCCTATGGCCGCCGCCTTCTTGCGTTCCTCGAAGTTCTCGCCGACCACCTGCTTGAGGTCGTCGATGTCGAAGAGGTAGACGTCCTCGATCTCGGTGCACTTGGGATCGATGTCGCGGGGCAGGGCGATATCGATGAGGAAGATCGGGCGGTTCGAGCGCTTGGACTGCGATTTCTGGATGCGGTATTTATCGAGTATGATCTCGTTCGCGCCGGTGCAGCTGATGACGACGTCGGCGAGCGGCAGCACTTCGTTCAGCTCTTCCCAGGGATAGGGGATGCCGATGCCGACCTTGGTCACGAGGTTCTCCGCGCGGGCCAGGGTCCGGTTGCAGACGAAGACCTGCTTGGGATTGTATTTCACCAGGTATTTCGCGGCGATCTCCGCCATCTCTCCCGCACCGATGATGAGCACCCGGCAGTTCTTCAGCTGGCCGTAGACGCGGTTCGCGAGATCGATCGCCGCGTGGCTGATCGAAACGGGCTTCTTGCCGATGTCGGTGTTGCTCCGCACTTTCTTCGAGGCCGCGAAGGCCTCCTGCGTCATGCGTTTGAGCACGGGGCCCAGCGTCCGCCCCTCGAGAGCGAGCTGAGCGGCGTCCTTGAACTGGCCGGCGATCTGCGTTTCGCCCAGCACCAGCGAGTCGAGCCCGGCGGCGACGGAGAACGCGTGGCGCGCGGCTTCCTTCTGCATGTGCTGGTAGCTGCGGTGCTTGATCTCCTCGTCGAGCTCGGCCTTGGGATTCGGGCAGAACCTCTGCAGGTCGATGAAGATGTCTTTCAATTGATGGGGCGTGATCTCGCTATTCTCGACGACGCCGTAGACCTCGAGGCGGTTGCAGGTCGAGAGGACCATGACCTCCTTCAGCTCGTGCTTCTCGATCAGCTTCGGCAAGGCGGCGTCGATCTCATCACGGCTCAAGAAGAGCGATTCGCGGAAATCGAGTCCCGCGGATTCGTGGTTCGTGCCCACGCAGAAGAGTATGGAGTTCTTATCAGCCAACGACGTAACTCCAGCTATTGATCCCGAAGAGACCCACGGCCAGGAGGCCGAAGCCGGCTATCGTCATCCAGGCCAGCTTCTTCGCGGGGAGGTTCGCGAGGTTCTTGCTGATCAGGGTCGCGAGGTACCAGAACCAGACGGCTACGGCCCACAGGATCTTGCCGGTCAGCGACGCCCGGTCGCCGACCAGGAAGAATTGCAGGTAGACGGCGCCCATGATGAGCCCCGAAGTCAAAAAGATGAAGCCCGTCCACAGGGTGCCGATCAGCGCGGTGCTGAGGCGGTTGATGGGGATCTGCGTCGCCTGCAGGCGCTCGAGCTGCTTGTTCTTCATCGCCTTCTGCTGCATGAGGTAGAAGACGGCGAGCACGAAGGCGATGATGGCGAAGGCCTCGCCGAGCACGCTCGTGATGATGTGCGCGTAGAGGAGTCCCGAGGGGCCCGCGGCGTCGGGCGAGCCGTGCGGTTCCAGGAAGAGGAACTGGGCGAGCAGGAGCAGCATCGCGAGCGGGGATACGAAGGATCCCAGCATCCTGAAATCGAAGACGATCTTGCCGACCACCGCGATCCAGCAGATCGCCGAGATCAGGATGAAGGAGCTGACCAGGTGCTCGGATTTGAAGTTGAAGACCGCGATCGTATTCACGCTCATGAGCAGGGTCGCGAGCACGAAGAGGTAATAGCCCAGCTTTTGCAGCTTGAGTCGCGAGGGCGTCGCGGAGAAGCTCTGCAGGTAGAGGATCGAGGAACCGGCGAAGGCGACCAAAGCCGCGATGACGCCGACGTGATTAAGATTCAAAGCGAACTCCCTCCGCAATCTAAGAGCCTATTTTCCGGATAGGCTGGGCCCTGGACGGGGTCCGGGGTCCGCTTTGAATATATCACACCTCTCTAGGCACTTTCTTCTACCGGCTGCTAAGAGGCTTACTGAGGGATATCACTGTAGTTTTCGATGATATCCTTGAGCGTCGCCAGGTACTTCGCGCCCCCCTCGCCGTCGATCGCGCGGTGATCAAAAGTGAGGCTCATCATCATCATCGGCCGGATCGCGATCATGTCATCGACGATGACCGGACGCTTCACGGCCGCGCCGATGCCGAGGATGGCCACCTGCGGCTGGTTGATGATGGGGTTCGACGTGATGCTGCCCCAGCCGCCCGGGTTCGTGACGGTGAAGGTCCCGCCCTGGACGTCTTCGGCTTTGAGCTTCTTGCTGCGGGCCCTCACGATGAGATCGTTCAGGCGGCGCGCGATGCCGAGGAGGTTGAGGTCGCCGGCGTTTTTGATGACCGGCACGATGAGGCCGCTGTCGATCGCCACCGCGCAGCCCATGTTGATGTCCTTCTTCCAGAGGATGTCGTAGCCGTCGATCGAAGTGTTCACGATCGGGTGCTGCTTGATCGCCTGGACCGCCGCATGGATGAAGAAGTGCGTGAGGGTCAGCTTGAAGCCCTCGTTCTTCTCGAACGATTTCTTGTATCTCTCGCGGATGTCCCAGATGCGGTGGAGGTCCATCTCGAACACGGTCGTCACGTGCGGCGAGACGCGGACGGATTCGACCATGTGATCGGCAATGAGCTGGCGCATGCGAGTCATCGGCTCACGACGCACGGGAACGCCTTCGAGGAGCTCGGTGCCGTCGGCTGCCGTCGCCAGCGCGAGGGAATGGGGTTCGGCGTGAACCGGGGTTCGGGCCGGAGCCGTCACGGTAGAAGCGGCGATCTGCGGTCTGTCCGCGAAGTCGAGGATATCGCGCTTCGTGATGCGACCGTGCAGGCCGCTGCCTTGCACCTGGTGGAGATCGATGCCCTTGTCCTTCGCCATCTTACGGACGAGTGGGGAGGAACGCAGGGGCTGGTCATCGCCCTGCAGCGAAGACGAGCTCGCGGCGGCCGGCACGGCCGGCGTTGCCGCAGCAGCCGAGGTTGTCGCTGGAGCTGCGGGCTTCGCGGCGCCGCCGCTGATCACCGCGTCCGGGCTATCGGCGATCTGCGCCAGCAGTTGCCCGACTTTCACGACCGTCCCGACAGGAACCAGCACCTTCACCAGATAACCCGAAGCCGGCGCCGGGATCTCGGTATCGACCTTATCGGTCGAGAGCTCGAGCAGCGGGCTGTCCTTCTCGATCTTAGCGCCTTCCTTGACGAGCCAGTTCGTGAGAGTCGCCTCGTGCACGCCCTCGCCCATAAGAGGCATCAAAACTTCCGTATGATTCGACATTCTGGGCTCCGCCTTACATGTGGATGGCGCCGCCGAGGGCGACGTGAGCAGCTTCGGCGATCGTCTCGGCGATCGTCGGATGCGGATGGATCGTGTGCCCGATCTCATCCACCGTCGTCTCGAGGACCTTGCCGAGCGCGAATTCGGAGATCAATTCGGTGGCGGTCGCGCCGATGATGTGGACGCCGAGGATCTCTTTGTATTTCGGTTCGTAGATGATCTTGACCCAACCCATGGTCGCGTCCTCGATCTTGGCCTTGGGCATGGGGGCGAAGGGGAACTTCGCCACCTGGTAGGCGAGCTTCTGCTCCTTGCATCTCTCTTCGGTGAGGCCGATGCTCGCGATCTCGGGATAAGTGTAGATCGCGTTCGGGTTCGCCGCGTAGTTGATGAGCGGCGGCTTGTGGCCCGCGATGACCTCCACCGCGTGGTACGCTTCGGCCGAAGCCGTGTGGGCCAGCGCCGGCGTCGGGATGATGTCGCCGATCGCGTAGATGTTCGGCACCGAGGTGCGGTAGTGTTCGTCGACCTTTAGGAAGCCGCGGTCGGTCGCGAGGCCGACCTTGTCGAGGCCGACGTCGCTCGTCACGGGCTCGCGGCCGATGGAGAGCAGGACCTTCTCGAAGAAGCGGTCCGGCTTGCCCTCGCAGGAGACCTTCACCTGCTTGCCGTCATCGGCGACGCCGAGCAGCTTCGTGCCCGCATCGATGGTGATGCCTTGTTTCTTGAGGTGCTTCTCGAGCTCTTTCACGCTCTCGCCGTCCTCGGAGGGCAGGATCTGCGGAAGGAGCTCGATGATGGTCACTTCCGTGCCCATGCGCGCGAAGAGCGAGGCGAATTCGGTGCCGACGACGCCGCCGCCGATCACCGCCAGCGACTTCGGCACGTGGTCGATGAAGAGGATGTGATCCGAGTTCAGGATATTCTTGCCGTTCGACCGGGCGAAGGGCAGCTCCTTCACGCGCGAGCCGGTGGCGAGCAGGACGTTCTTGGTCGTGATGTTCGTGACCGTCCCGTCTTTCGCGGTAACGGCGACGGTGGTTTTCGAAGTGAGGCGCCCGTGGCCCTCGAAGACCTCGATCTTGTTCTTCTTCATGAGGAAACGCAGGCCCTTGCGCTGCGCGTCGACGATCTTCTCCTTGCGCTCCAGGATCTTCGCCCA
>JASLCY010000317.1 GCA_030151925.1 Oligoflexus sp. | reverse complement strand
GAGAAATTTCTGTTCATGATCCCGAGCCTGGAAGATCCTGCAAGAACGATATTTTGAACTTCAACCTTTCCTCTATAAATCCCGTCACTTCAATTGCCCTCGATCCCTTGACAGCCTCACACATAATGGCTATAAGCCGGTCAGTTCAGTGAAGAGGCAAGTATGCAAAAGAAAACTTCGAATATCTGGGTCAGTATCAGCCTTAGTCTGCTCTGCATTGTGGTCGGTATAATTGCAGGTCGCATACAATTGCAAAATGAACGCTTGCCGATATACGTTGAGCGTCTGGTTCCGGTGGGCGTGCTTCTATTGGTGAGCTTTCTTCTCTTCATCAAAAAGCGTGAGAATGCGAAGTTGAAAGATGCTTCGAAATGAGATGCGTTCTATAGCTTCAATTGCAAGGGTTATAGATTGCGCAGGTTATTGAAGGGCATCGATAGACCGCTAGAGAAAGCTTTTTGCCAAACAACGGTGCGAGAGTTAGAAATGTTTTTTCATTTCTCACCCTTTTTATGTTTTCGATTTTTTAAAGTCTTTCTCAAAAGTCCTAACGTGAAAAATACCATTGCCAGAGGTAGCAAATAATGCTCTGCACCTCCGTTTAGTCCTTGATTGGCGAAATGCATTTTCAATCCTTCCACCCTTGATAGACGGTAGTTTTATTTGAGGCGGATTTGAGGTGGAACTTGATAACTACGCCTGCGAGGAATAATAGCCTGAAACTGAACAGGGCAGCCGTTTGGCTGCCCTGTTTATTTCTTACATATGGTCGTGATCGTGATGATCGTGGCCGCCTGCGGCCGGGGCCTTCTTCTCGGGTTTGTCGGTGATCATCGCTTCCGTGGTGAGAAGCAGGGCCGAGACCGAAGCCGCGTTGGTAAGCGCGGTTTTGGTGACCTTAGCCGGATCGATGACGCCCGATTTCAGGAGGTCTTCGAAAGTCTCGGTGTAAGCGTTGAAGCCGTAGCCGTCCTTGCCCGCACGGACCTTGTCGAGGATAGGCGCCGCTTCGAGGCCCGCGTTGCCGAGGATCTGACGAAGGGGTTCCTCCACGGCGCGCTGGATGATCTTCACGCCGGCCTGCTGGGTTTCGGGGAGCTTGAGGCCTTCCAGGACTTTCTGCGCGCGCACGAGGGCGACGCCGCCGCCGGCGACCACGCCTTCCGCGACAGCCGCGCGAGTCGAATGCAGCGCGTCTTCCACGCGAGCCTTCTTCTCTTTCATCTCCGCTTCGCTCGCCGCGCCGACGCTGATGACGGCGACGCCGCCGACGAGCTTCGCGAGGCGCTCCTGCATCTTCTCTTTATCGTAATCGCTGGTGGTCTCGGTGATCTGCTTGCGGAGGGTCTTCACGCGAGCCTCGATATCGGCTTTTTTACCGCGGCCGCCGACGATCGTGGTGTTGTCCTTATCGATCGTGATGCGCGACGCGAAACCGAGGGAGTTGAGGTCGAGCGACTCGAGCGTGATGCCGAGGTCTTCCGAGACGAGCGTGCCGCCGGTGAGGGTCGCGATATCCTCGAGCATCGCCTTCCGGCGATCGCCGAACGCGGGAGCCTTGACGGCCGCGATGCGCAGCGTGCCGCGGAGCTTGTTCACGACGAGGGTCGAGAGGGCTTCGCCGTCGATGTCCTCAGCGATGATGACCAGGGGCTTTTGCGCGCGAGCCACTTGCTCGAGCACCGGGAGGATCTCCTTCATCGACGAGATCTTCTTCTCGGAAAGAAGGATATGGGCGTCTTCCAGGACGACTTCCATGCGCTCGGGATTGGTCACGAAATAAGGCGAGAGATAACCGCGGTCGAACTGCATGCCTTCGACGACTGTCAAGGTGGTTTCGATGCCTTTGGCTTCATCAACCGTGATCACACCGTCCCGACCGACTTTTTCCATGGCTTCGGCGAGGATCGCACCGATTTCGCGGTCGTTATTCGCCGAGATCGCGCCAACGTGGGTGATGTCTTCTTTGCTGTCGCAAGGCTTCGCGAGTTTGTCGATCTCCTTGACGATCGCAGCCACGGCGAGGTCGATGCCGCGTTTCAGTTCCATCGGGTTGTGGCCCGCGGTCACCAGTTTATAACCCTCGCGGAAGATCGCCTGGGCGAGGACGGTAGCCGTCGTCGTGCCGTCGCCGGCCTGATCCGCGGTTTTCGAGGCGACTTCCTTCACGAGCTGCACGCCCATGTTTTCGAAGCGGTTGTCGAGCTCGATTTCCTTCGCCACGGTCACGCCGTCTTTGGTGATGAGGGGGCTGCCGAAGGAACGATTGATAAGGACGTTACGGCCTTTAGGGCCGAGGGTGACCTTGACCGCGTTCGCCAGGGTGTCTACGCCTTTGAGAATGGCTTCACGCGAAGTGTTGCCGAAATTGATCGATTTAACGCTCATATACGCCTGATCTCCGAGTAGGGAAAAAAAGAATTACTTATCGAGGACCGCAAGGACATCGGACTCGCGGAGGATCAGGTGATCGACTCCGTCAAGTTTGATTTCGTTGCCGGAATATTTCGAGTAGAGGACCTTATCGCCGACTTTGACCTCGGGTTTGACCACTTTGCCGTCTTTGAGCGTGCGGCCGTTGCCGACAGCGATGACTTCCGCTTCCTGGGGCTTCTCCTGGGCGTTGTCCGGGATGATGATGCCGCCGGCCGTCTTCGTTTCTGCCGTTAAGGGTTTGATGACTATACGGTCTTGCAGTGGTCTAAATTTCATATAAAGCCTCCGGAAATGAAACCGTTGATTCGCTTATTCTCTTCAGTCCAACACAGTAAGTCCTTCGCCGCTCATGTCAACCGACACTTTCAAAAAGAATTTGTTTTGTTATACTGGGACGTTTCCAAGAGGATGAAAAATCTCCACCCAATTGGCAGGGTCGCCGCATGAATCAGACGATCTCGCACAATTCAACGCCGCACGCCTTGGACCGCTATGCTCATTTTCTTGTAGTGGGATGGCGGGAATGGACGGCTTTGCCAGGGCTGGGGGTCGAGCGCATCAAAGCCAAGATCGACACGGGCGCACGGACGTCAAGTCTCCACGCCTTTGACATCGAGGTCATCAAGAGGGATGGCAAAGATTACGTGAGATTCAAGGTCCATCCCCTGCAAAGGCAGAGCCGTAAAATCGTTCAATGCGAAGCGGAGCTTTACGATCAGCGTTATGTGCGAAGTTCATCGGGTCACACGACCCTAAGACCCGTTATACTCACTCAATTGAAGGTCGGCCCTCATATCTGGGACATCGAATTAACACTTACGAACCGGGACAAAATGGGATTTCGCATGCTGATCGGTCGGCAGGCCATACGGAGACATCTTCTGGTCCATTCAGGTCGGTCGTATCTACTAGGGAAAAAGTTCAGCGAAGGGCAGCACGGATGAAAATAGTGGTACTCTCACGGAAGAAGGATCTGTACTCGACCCGCCGCTTGCTGGAGGCCGCGGAGGAACGCGGACATCAGGTGCGCGCCATCGATTATTTGCGGTGCATCATCAATATCACCAACCGCGATCCCAAAATCCTCTACGGTACGCAGGAGCTTACCGGCGTCGATGCGGTTATCCCGCGGATCGGCGCATCGAATACTTTTTATGGGACGGCGGTCGTTCGCCAGTTCGAACTCATGGACATATACTCGGTCAATCGCTCGCAGGCCATCGCCCGTTCCCGCGATAAACTGCGCAGCCTGCAGACCCTCGCGAAGGCCGGCATCAGCCTGCCCGTGACCGGCTGCGCCCATAGCACCAAGGACGTCGGCGGCCTGATCGGCATCGCCGGCGGAGCCCCGCTCGTCGTAAAACTGCTCGAAGGCACGCAGGGCATAGGCGTGGTCCTCGCCGAGACCCGCAAGGCCGCCGAGTCGGTGATCGAAGCCTTCCGGGGCCTCGATGCCAACATCATCGTGCAGGAATTCGTGAAGGAAGCCGCGGGGCGCGACGTACGCTGCTTCGTGGTGGGCAACGAGGTGGTGGCGTCTATGGAGCGCCAGGCGGCGGAAGGCGAATTCCGCTCGAACATCCACCGCGGCGGCAGCGGCCACAAGGTCGAGATCAGCGCCGACGAACGCACGATCGCCATCCGCGCGGCGCAGGTGATGGGGCTCGAGGTCGCGGGCGTCGACATCCTTCGTTCGAAGAGCGGTCCCGTCATCCTCGAAGTGAACTCCTCGCCCGGCCTCGAAGGGATCGAGCGGACGACGAAGATCAACGTCGCGGGCAAGATCATCCAGCACATCGAAAGGCGCTTCGCGGAGAGCGCGCGTTCGGACGACATGCTCTGATCCTCGCGGGAAACCCGAAAAAAATAAGGCCGGAGCTGCGTCAGCCCCGGTCTTTTTCTCATCGTCAATCAGTGAGTCGGTTGGAAACTCCCTTTGTCCTGAGGCTGATTGTTCTGGGCCTTATAAGAGCTCTTATCATGCTCAGGATTCTGGGATTTGGTTTCGATCGTTTGGCCCTGCGCCGAGGGCTTCGTGCCGATTTCGATCTTGCGGGACTGGGCCGCTTCCGCTTTGGGAACGGTCAGGCTCAGCACGCCGTGCTCGTAGTTGGCTTCGACCTGGTCGCCCTTGACGTTTTCGGGAAGAAGGAGCGAACGGCGGAATTCACCGTAATACTTCTCGCTCGAGTGCAGGCGGTTGTCGCCGGAGCTGCGCGAGCGTTTGCCGGTGACGGTGAGCGTGCGGCCGTTGAGGT
>JASLCY010000299.1 GCA_030151925.1 Oligoflexus sp. | reverse complement strand
CAAGATCAATCGGTACCAGCGCCAAGGTCTAAGCACCCACGTATCCCATCCTCTTCATCTGCCCTTGCATATGCCCTAGGCCAGCCCGTCCGTAAGGACGGGAACCCTCTTATTTCGCGCTTTGAAAAAGCCCCTTTCGAGATGAAAGGCAGGCGGCGATGTGATAGCCTGGCCCGACGTGCAAACGATATGTAGATGCTCCCGGAGGAATTATTTAAATGGATATCCACGAGTACCAGGCGAAGCAGCTCTTCAAGCAAAACGGCATCCCCGTTCCCGAAGGCTACCTGGCGACAAATCCAACTGAAGCCGAATTTGCAATGCGCCGACTGGGTACTGAAATCGCAGTCGTCAAAGCCCAGGTCCACGCAGGCGGCCGCGGCAAGGCCGGCGGCGTGAAACTCGCGAAGTCGCCCGAGGAAGCGGCGAAACTCGCTCAAGACATGATCGGCATGACGCTCGTCACGCACCAGACCGGCCCGGAAGGCAAGAAGGTCCACAAGGTCTATGTCGAAGCCGGCAGCAAGATCGTCAAGGAATACTACCTCGCTCTCGTCCTCGACCGTGAGACCGCGGGCGTCGGCATCATGTTCTCGACCGAAGGCGGCATGGATATCGAGGAAGTCGCCGCGAAACATCCGGACAAGATCGTCTACGTAAGCGTCGATCCCACCATCGGCCTGCAGGGGCACCATATTCGCCAGGTCTGCTTCGCGGCGAAGCTGCCCGCGGCCGAGCAGAAGGAACTCACGCCCATCATCAAGAACCTCTTCAAGATGTTCCTGAAATACGATTACTCGATGCTCGAGATCAACCCTCTGATCGTCAACGATCAAGGCAAGATGTTCGTCCTCGACGGCAAGATGAACTTCGACGACAACGCGCTCTATCGCCAGAAGGATATCGAGCTGCTCCGCGACTTCACCGAAGAGGATCCGCGCGAAGTCCAGGCTTCGAAATACGGCCTGAGCTACATCGGCCTCGACGGCAACATCGGTTGCCTCGTGAACGGCGCGGGCCTCGCTATGGCGACCATGGACATCGTGAAGTTCTTCGGCGGCCAGCCGGCTAACTTCCTCGACGTCGGCGGCGGAGCGAATCAGGAAACCGTGACCAACGCGTTCAAGATCCTCCTCTCCGACGCGAAGGTCAAAGGCATCTTCGTCAACATCTTCGGCGGCATCATGCGCTGCGACGTGATCGCCAACGGCATCGTCGCCGCCGCCAAGGAACTCGGCCTCAAGATCCCCATGGTCGTTCGCCTCGAAGGCACCAACGTCGACCAAGGCAAGGAGATCCTGAAGAATTCCGGCCTCAACCTCTACGCGGCAGCGGACATGGCCGACGGCGCGAAGAAAATCGTAGAACTGACGAAGAAGTAAGGAGCAATCTCAGTGGCTATCCTGGTCAATAACAATACCCGCGTCATCACCCAAGGCATCACCGGCAAGTCCGGCGAATTCCATACCAAGCTCTCGCATGAGTACGCCCCCCGTTTCGTCGGCGGCGTCGTCCCCGGCAAAGGCGGGCAGAAAGCCGTCTTGGATCTGCCCATCTTCGATACCGTCGCCGAAGCCCGCGAGAAAGCGAAAGCCAACGCGTCGATGATCTTCGTTCCGCCCCCGTTCGCGGCCGATGCGATCCTGGAAGCGATCGATGCCGAGATCGAACTCATCATCTGCATCACCGAAGGCATCCCCGTCCTCGACATGATCCCCGTGAAGAAAGCCCTCGAGCGTTCGAAGTCGCGTTTGATCGGACCGAACTGCCCAGGCGTCATCACTCCGGGCCAATGCAAGATCGGCATCATGCCGGGCCACATCCACAAGGTCGGCAAGGCCGGCATCGTCTCGAAATCCGGTACCCTCACTTACGAAGCCGTCGGCCAGACCACGGCCATGGGCATCGGCCAGAGCTCGTGCGTAGGCATCGGCGGCGATCCCATCATCGGCACCAAGTACATCGACGTCCTCACGATGTTCGAAGAGGATCCGCAGACCGAAGGCATCATCCTCATCGGTGAGATCGGCGGCGACGCCGAGATCCAAGCGGCGAAGTTCATCAAGGAGAACATCAAGAAGCCGGTCGCCGCGTTCATCGCGGGCCAAACCGCTCCCAAAGGCAAACGCATGGGCCACGCCGGTGCGATCGTCTCGGGCGGTTCCGGAACCGCGGCTGAGAAGATGGCGGCGCTCGAAGAAGCGGGTTGCGTCGTAGCGAAGTCGCCTGCCGACATCGCGGCGTCTCTCAAGATCGCGATGGAACGCAAAGGAAAACGTTGAACAATGCTCGGCATCCGGCACTACCGCAAGACGGCGATCGATCTCTATCAAGGCGACATCACGCGCTTTGTGTGCGACGGCATGGTCAATGCCGCGAACGAATCCCTGCGCGGCGGTGGGGGCGTCGATGGAGCGATCCATCGCGCCGGAGGCCCGGCTATACTCGAAGAATGTCGCCGCATCGGCTCTTGCCCGACCGGGCAGGCCGTGGCGACCGCAGCCGGGAATCTCCCGGCTGAAAAAGTGATCCATACCGTGGGCCCGGTCTGGCAAGGCGGGAATAAGGGCGAGGAGCTCCTGCTTCGTTCGTCCGTCCAAACCAGCCTCAAGCTAGGCCTCGACCTCGGTCTGCCTCATCTCGCCTTTCCCGCGATCAGCACGGGCGTCTATGGTTATCCCGTGGACAAAGCCGCGAAGACGAGCCTCGAGGCCGTTCGCGACTTCCTCGGCGAGCATTCAGAAGGCGGCCTTCGCCGCGTGACCTTCGTCCTGTTCGACGGCCAAACCTATCGCACCTTTCAAGATACGCTCTTCGCCCTTTTCCCTGAAGACTAGACCTGAGAGATCGCCATGCACCAACTCAAAGACCTCGCTTACTACCGCACGGGCGGCGAATGCCAGACCCTCCACGAACCGGAGAGCGCCGCGGAGCTCGCAGCGATCATGACCAGGATCCATGCGGAGAAAACGCCTTATTTCGTGCTGGGCGGCGGGACGAACTCCCTGGTGCTCGATGAATACTTCCCGGGCGCCGTGATCGTCTTCACGAGGATGAAGGCGGTGCGGGTCGAAGGGAATACGATCGTCGCTCAGGCCGGCGCCGAGAACACGGAAGTCGCGCATGCGGCGCTCGATCATTCGCTTGCCGGCGTATCGTGGATGAATCGTCTGCCCGGGCAGGTCGGGGCCACGGTGCGGATGAACGCTCGCTGCTACGGCGGTGAGATGAGCCAGGTCGTGACGCGGGTGACCGCGGTGCTGCCGACGGGAGAGATCAAGACCTACACTCCGGCCGACGGCATCTTCAAAGGCTATAAAGATACGCTTTTCATGGACAACGGCGCGATCATCACCGAGGCGGCGCTCACGCTCCAGCCCGGGAACGCGAGCGACATCAAGAAGCATATGCTCTTCTGCGAGGAAGATCGCATCAAGAAGGGCCAGTTCCAGTATCCGACCTGCGGCTGCGTCTTCAAGAACGATTATAAGGTCGGCGTGCCGAGCGGCATGCTCCTCGACCGCGCCGAGGCGCGGATGTTGAATCAAAGCAAGGTCGCGCTCAACCCCCACCACTCGAACTTCGTCTACAACAAAGGCGCGGGCAGCGGCGATATCCTCGAATTCACCTTCGCCATGCAGGATCTCGTCTATCGCGAGTTCGGCGTTTGGATGGAGTACGAGATGGAGATCCTCGGCGCCCTGCCTTCCGCCTTGCAGAAACGCGTGAAGGAGCTTCGTCCCCAGAGAATAGACGAAAAAAGAATCGAGCCGCTCCGCGCCGAGTTCCAGAAGAATTCGATGCGCATGCGGCCCGAGACTTGAATCGCTTCGTAACGAGTATTAACCGAGCTGCCTCAGCCAATCGAAGGTATAGATGCCGGTCTTGTGCCCGTCGGTGAAAGAGATCGTAAGGGCATAGCGCCCCACGGACTCGATCTTCACGGGACGCACCGATTCCGGGACGTCGTCCGGGTTGAGCTTCGGCTCCTTCGTCACTTCATCGATGCAGTGCGCGCAGCGGCACTGACGGCGAAGCTCGACCGTATCGTAGAGGCTCTTCTTATTATCCGTCCACACGATCGCCAGCGTTCGCGGGTCCTGCTGCCAAATGCGTTTGACTCTCACGTCGCTCATTTCCACTCCAGAAGAAAATAACCGAGCGCGCCGTCGCCGCTCCGTTGCTGCAGCGCGAGCTGATCGCCGACGATCTTCGCGGCCTTCCTATAGGCCTGGGCAGCTTCGGAGCTCGGCATGTTCACGAGCACCGCCTTCCCTTCGTCCGAGGTCTCGACGACGCGAGGGTCGAGCGGGATCTCGGCGAGCAGGCTGATGCCGGTCTCCGCCGCGAAACGGGAGCCGCCGCCCTTGCGGAAGATGTAATGCTTCTTATCGCAGTTGTCGCAGATGAAATAACTCATGTTCTCGACGACGCCGAGGATGGGGATGTTGAGCGTCTTGAACATCGAGACCGCTTTGCGCACGTCGATGAGCGACATCTCCTGCGGCGTCGTCACCAGGACCGCGCCCGCGAGCGGAGCCATCTGCGCCAGGCTCAGCTGGATATCGCCGGTGCCGGGGGGCAGGTCGATCAGAAGGTAGTCGAGCTCGCCCCAATTCACCTGCGTAAGGAACTGACGCAAGAGCTGAGTCGCCATAGGCCCTCTGAGCACCTGCGCTTGGTTCACGTGCGAGAACATCGCCACGGAGATCAGTTTCACGCCTTCGTATTCGGGAGGGTTCAAACGATCCTCGCCGGAGAGTTCGGGTTTGCCTGCACGAGTCAGATGCTGCTGCGAGGGTCCGTAGATATCGGCATCGACGAGACCGACCTTGTAGCCTTGCTCGGCCAAAGCCAAAGCGAGGTTAAGGGTCACGGTGGATTTGCCGACGCCGCCCTTGCCCGAGCCGACCGCGATGATGTTGCGAACGCCGTCGAGCCCGCCGCCTTGCAGTTCGACCTTTTGCTGAGGCGCTTGTCCCGTGTGCGCGGCGGGCGGATGGACGGGCGCCTGAGTTTGCGCCTCAGGGCTGCCGCCTCCGAAAAACGACTGAACTTTCTTGAAAAAACTCATCTTAGTCTTCCACGCCTTCGAGATAATGCTGAGCCTGGATCGCCGCCTGGCAACCCGAGCCCGCAGCCGTAATCGCCTGACGGAAATGCGGATCGGCGATATCACCGGCCGCGAAGATGCCCGGCGTTTTCGTCTTCGTGAATTCGTGGACCTTCACGTAGCCGTTCTCGTCGACGTCGACGTAAGGAAGGAAGACGCCTGAATTCGGGGTGTGGCCGATCGCGTAGAAGATGCCGTCGACCTTGACTTCCTCGAGTTCGCCGTTCGAAGTGTTTTCGAGCACGGCGCCGGTGACGCCGGTCGCGTCCGAGAGCAGCGTCTTGACGGTGAACGGAACTTTGAATTGGATATTCGGATTCGCCTTCGCGCGCTCGAGCATGATCGGCGAAGCCTTGAACACGTCGCGCCGGTGCACGAGGATCACCTCGCTGCAGAGCTTCGAGAGATAACCCGCTTCTTCCATCGCCGAATCACCTCCGCCGATGACGAGGACCTTCTTGCCTTTGTAGAAGAAGCCGTCGCAGGTCGCGCAGGTCGAGAGGCCGCGGCCCATGAGGGGACCTTCGCCTTCGAGCTTCAGGGTCTTCGCCGTCGCGCCCGTGCTGATGATGACGGCCTTCGCGTGGATCTCCTCGGTGTCGGTCCACAACTTCTTGATCTTGCCCGAGAAGTCGACACGCACGATCGTATCGTAGATGATCTCGGTACCGAAGCGCTCGGCCTGCAAAGTCATGTCGCCCATGAGTTTCGGGCCCATGATGCCATGTTCGAAGCCAGGCCAGTTCTCGACTTCGGTGGTGGTCGTGAGCTGACCGCCATGCAGAAGGCCCGCGTAGATCACGGGAGAAAGATTCGCGCGCGCGGTATAGATAGCGGCCGTAAGACCAGCGGGGCCGGTTCCGACGATAACAACGTTGTGGACTTTTTGCGTCATAATATCCTCGTATCAACACAAATTCAGGCCAAGATAACAGCCAAGGTCGCGGAAGTCACGCTCCCTCAAGATTGGTGGCGTAAAACTTCGCTGATCATTGGCAAACTTATATCATAGCGATAAGACGTACCGGAATGGTTGTCGTCGAACTCAAAACCTTTATGTGCAATTCCGAAGCCTTCGAGCTTTTTCCTCAGCTGCCTTGCGCCGAACTGCAGGTGATACTGATCACGGCTGCCACACTCGATATAGAGGAGTTTGAGCTGACGCAAAGCCGCCTGCACCTCGGGTTTGTCGAGGCGGACGACCGGATCGTGTTCGAGCCAGCGGCGCCACACATCATCACGCACTTCGCCCGTGAGAGGATCGATCGGGAGGTCGTAGCCCGCCTTATGATTCGGGCTATAAAAGCCGGCCATACCGAAAAGCATGAGCAGGTGCGTATCCTTGCCGGAAAGTTTCGGCAGCTTCTTCAGAGCCTCGATATAAGCGTCCACGGAACCGCTGTAACGCGCCAGCGCATAACAGAATTCGACGAGGTCGCGGCGATAGAGGAGCTCGAAGCCCATGTCTCCCGAATGGCAGGCGATGGCAGCGAATTCTCCGGGATAATCCATAGCCAGGCGCAGCGCCCCGTAACCGCCGGAGGAAATACCGAAGACCGCGCGCGAGGCCGCGCCGGGCAGCGCGGGATAGTTGGCTTCGATATAGGGCAGCAGTTCTTTCACGATGTGGTCGGCATGCGGGCCGAAGTAGGAGGAGTTGATGAACTGGCTGCCGCCGTACCAGCTGTAGAGATCGGGACAGACGACTAGGCTCGGCTTCATCACGCCAGATTGCGTGAGACGTTCGAGTCGGTCGGTGAGGCTTTCGCGGAAAGGCTCCCATTGGGCGGCCGTGCGACCCGCGCGGGTCCATGCCGCGAGATTATAGAGCACCGGAAACCTATCGCGGCTATCGCCCTCGGGCACGAGGACGGTCAAAGGACGTCTCGCTTCAAAACCCGAAGGATTGCCTTTGAGCAGCGGACTCTCAACCCACTCCGTTACGACGCGGTATCGGGTCTTCGGTTCGGCCAGACGAGTTAGCATGCAAGTTCTCCTGATTTTGATATGATGAGACCGTTTGTTCTGTTTCCGCACTCAATGCAAAGGATGGCCATGGACTTTACTCAAGCCGCGCGCGTGATGAACATGATGATCGCCCTCATCATCTCGCTGACGTTTCATGAAGCGGGCCACGCTCTGCTCGCCAGGCTCATGGGCGACCGCACGCCGCAGATCGAAGGGCGCCTGACGCTCAATCCCATTCCCCACATGGATCCGGTCGGCACCATCATATTTCCGTTCATAGGCGCAATGCTAGGTGGTTTTATCTTCGGCTGGGCGAAGCCTACGCCCATCGAGCCAAGGAACTTCAAGAACTATAAATGGGGCCAAATCCTCGTAGCCGGCTCCGGCCCCCTGACGAACTTCGTGCTCTGCTTTTTGTCGGTGATCGCGGTCTTCGCGCTCAGGGACGTCGGAGAAGCGAGCCCGTTCATCGCCTTCAGCCGCCTCGCCCAGGCGATGGTGCTCGTCAACGCTATCCTGGGCCTCTTCAATATGCTGCCTGTGTATCCGCTCGACGGCGGCACGGTGCTCTATGAGTTGCTGCCTTATTCGATGAAGCAGACCTACGATGAATACGTCGTGCCCTACGGCAACTGGGCTTTGCTGGCCCTGATGTTCGTCGGCGGATTCAGCTGGCTGGGCAAACTCGCTATGGTCATCGTCGTGACCTTCGAACTCTTCGCCCAGCGGCTCTTCTCTTGAGATGACGAGCGAAAAAAAGCCCCTCGCGCCGAGCGTGAGGGGCTTTTTTCATGGTTCGATCACAGCTTCTTCTGGTTGTCGTCCCGATTCGCGTCGATCAGGACGCCGAGCGGATCGAGCTTGACCTTATAGGGCTTCACCTTCGAGGAGATGAGGATGCTGTTATCGGCCGACTTCAACGGATAATGCGTCTCCGCCAGGACCTTGCCCTGCTCGTCCTCGAGCACGACGGGCACGTCGAGGTCCAAAGGCGCTTCGGTCTCCTCGCCCTTCTCGGATGAATACATCTTCTTGCCCTTCACCTCGAGCCTGACGTTGAAGGTGCCGTTCTCCTCTTTCACGTCGGCGCTGAGGATGCGGTTGTCGTATAGCGTGATCTTCATCAGCATGTCGTCGATCAGGCCCCGGTATTTGGGATCGAGGTCCCTTTTGAGCGAATCCACGAGCTCGAGCGAAGTCGTGAACGGCGGCTCCTGATAACGGACTTTATCCGCATACTTCCTGATGGCCGCATTGAGCTCTTTCTCGCCTATATACTCCTTGAGCGCATACATCACGAGCGCGCCCTTGTTGTAGTGGAGGTAAGGCTGGCCGTCGTTGAGCGCGAGGGGTTCCTCCGCCTTGTCTTCGCTGGAGCGGCCCGTGAGGTAGTGGTCCCTTTCGTAGTCGAGATAGCGGCTCATCTTCTCGCGGCCGAACTTCTTCTCCATGAGCAGCAGCGAAGAGTATTCCGCCAGCGTTTCGACCAGCATGGTCGAGCCTTGGACGTTCGCGCCTATGACCTGATGCGCCCACCACTGGTGAGCGAGCTCGTGGGCCGTCACCTGATAGGGATAATCGAGGTCCTTCGGGTTCTTCGGATCGACCTTCGCGATGAAGCCGATCGCCTCGGAGAAGGGGATCGTGTTCGGGAAGGACTGGGCGAAGCTCGCGTAACGCGGGAACTCGATGATGCGGAACTGCTTGTGCTGGTAAGGGCCGAAGGTTTCGCTGTAATAGGCGAGCCCGGCCTTGGTCGCGGCCAGCATCGTGTCGAGGTCGTACTCGTGGCCCTTGTTGTAATAGATCTCGAGGTTGATGCCGTTGAAGGTATCCCTCTTCACCTCGTAGCGGGCCGAGAGGAAAGCGAAGAAGTTCAGGATCTTCCTATCCATCTTGTATTCGAAGTAGCGCCTGCCGCCCTCGCGCCATTCCTTTTGCAGGTAGCCCGGCGCGATCGCGATCTGGTCGGGATCGGTGCTCACCGTCGCCTCGAAGTCGATCCAATCGCCTTCCGGTCCGGTCACGTACGTATACTGCCGTTCCTTCTCATTCGTGATCTCGGGCATATTACGCGTCTTGGCCTTGAGCCCGTTCTGTTCGCGCGTCTTATCCGAGCTCAATTCGCCGCTACGGCTGTAGCCGATCGTGGGGAAGTAGGCGGAGCTGTTGAAGAAGCTGCCATTGCCCGCGATTGCGGTCGGGTTCCCGGAGTTGCGGAAGCCCTCGTAACCGTAGTCGGTGTCCGAGGTGAAGATCACTTTCTCGCCCGGTTCGACCGGCTTGGCGAAGGTGTAGATCTGCACGTCGTGAACATCGTCATCGGTCGCGAGCTTCGCGTCGTGGTCGAACGTGAAGGTGAAGTATTTCTTATGGAGCGGCAGGTTCAGGAAGATATCGGAGACCGGCGCGCCCGTCTTGTTCTCGAGGGTATAGACCATGCGGGCCTTGAGCCAGAGCTTGCTCGGGAAGATATCGACCTGGGCTTTGACGGCCGTCACCTTCAGGCTCGGGGCCTCGTCCCACTTCGCCTTGTAGGTCTTCTCGTATTCGGCGCTGCGCCTCTCTTCCGTCTTCTCCATGTGGTATTCGTTCAGCACGTTGGTGTTATAGAAGATGTAGCCGCCCTGCAGGAGGAAGCCGAGGAAGAGCAGCGCCGCGACGGTCCTCGCGCGCGGAGTGAAACGCTCCTTCGCCAGGGCCCAGCGCTCGCGGCCCGCGGTTTCCGTGCCGCGCACCCAGAAGAGGTAGACGGCGGTCAGCATCAGGCCGACGCCGAAGAACCAATAGAGCTGCAACGCGTGGACGCGGCCCAGGAAGGGGCCGAAGCCGTTCATGTCCGAGTATTTCGCCGTCGGGACGCTGGCGATCTGATAGAGCTGATGGTCGAAACCGGCGTTCGACATGACGATCTTAGCTATAAGATACAGGACGAAGACGCCGTGCCCGAGGTATTTGTTGTTGGTCAGGGTGTGGATGAAGAAGGCCAGCCCGCTCAGAGCGAAGAGGCTCACGTATTCCTGCAGGTAGAGCGTTTGGAACACCTGTCCCAGTTCGAAGTGCGTATAGCCCTTGCTGGCCTGCACGAGCATGTTGCAGACGGCGAGGATCGCCAGGGTGCACAGGATGAGGACCTGCATCGCGCCGAATTTCGCGGCGCTGGAGAGCCAGAGAGGGGTCGGCATCGCGTCGATCAGTTGGTTCATGCGGGACTGGCGATCGCGCCAGATCAATTCTCCCGTGTAGAACAGGATGATGATGATGAAGAAGATGTTGAACGAACCCGCGATGAGTTCGAGCATGCTGTACGTGACGGGATAGGTCTCCGTTCCGTAGATCAGGCCGTGCTGTCCCGCGGCGATGAAGACGTAGAGGATGCCGGCAAAGGTCAGGCAGACGAAATAGATGTTCTTCAGGGCGCTCTTCGTCTCGAACTTCAGCTGGGAGAGGAAGAGCGAGAACCGCGCGCGAGGCGAGAAATCGAGGGCCGCTCGCGCGGCCGCCTGGATCGATTTCCTTTCCGGCATCGGCGCCCGGCTCTCGTCGGGAGCCTTGAGAGTCTCCGCTTTCTGTTTCGCCTTAGGACTGCGCCTCTGGGCGAAGTAGATCGCCGCGGCGAGCAGCGTGAGGGCCACGCCCAACCATAGGGCCCGGTTCGCGAGGAAGATGCCCTGGATGGGTATGAGGCGGCTGTTCCTCTCGGCGACCGACCAGTATTCCGTGAGGCGCGAGATCGCATTGATGCCGAAGGGATCGACGAGGCTCGCGAGGGTCTTCTTCTCGAGGTCCCCGGTGAAGGACCCGGCGAAGATGTAGCCCATGAAGCTCAGGATGCCGGTAAAATACACCGCGCTCATGCGTTTGGTGAAGGCCGCCACCGCGAAAGCGAGGCTGCCGAAGATCATGATGTTCGGCAGCACGCTGACGAAGAAGGGCCAGAGATAGAAGGAGAGGCGGTTGGCGGTGAACAGCGACTTCTGCACCCAAGGCGAGACGGAGCCGAGATAGTACCCGACCACGAGGCCGAAGAAGGCGAACAGGCAGAAGACCGTCGCGCCGACGAAACGCCCGAGATAGAAACCGGTGCGATGCGCCGGCGTCGCGAACACGATCTGATCGAATTTCGCGTCGTAGTCCTTGCAGACCGAGCGGCCGAAGACCGGCGAGATCACCAGCACCCCGAAGAGCGACATGAGCGAGAACAGCAGGGAGATCGCGTAAGGGCTGTTGACGAGCACCTTCTGCGAAAGACCGAAACTCACGTTCACGCCGCCCATCGCTCCGCCCATCCCCATGACGAGGAGATAGGCGAGGGTCGCGAAGAGCGCGAAGTAGAGATAGCTCGAGATGAACTTCTTGCGGCTGGTCAGCTCGAATTTGAGGTTCGTCCAAAAACTCGCGCTCATGAGGCGACTCCCTTGATCTTGATGAAGTAGTAGTCTTCGAGAGTCGGTTGCGCGGGCTCGGCGCCGAGCGAATCGAGGCCTTCCCCGTAGAGGCGGACGACCTGGTCGCCCATCGACAGGTGCATGGAGACCACCTGCGATTCCTGGAAGCCGTTATCGACCTGGCCGCGCGGGATGCGTTTTTCCCAGAGTTTGCCCTTGAGGCTCTCGATCGCGGTGCGCGGGGTCATGTTCGCGAGGACTTCGCCCTTGTTGATGATCGCGAAGTTCTGGCAAAGGTCGCTGACGTCGCTCACGATGTGCGTGGAGAGGATGACGGTCACGTCGCTGCTGATGTCGGCGAGGAGGTTGTGGAACCGCACGCGTTCTTCCGGATCGAGGCCGGCGGTCGGTTCGTCGACGATGATGATCTTCGGTCGGCCGATCAAGGCCTGGGCGATGCCGAAACGCTGCTTCATGCCGCCCGAATAGGTCGCCACGGCTTTTTTCTTCGCCGCCGTGAGGTTGGTGATGCCGAGCAGGTGATCGACGAGCTCGCGGCGCGCCTTGCGATCCGAGACGCCTTTGAGTTCGGCGAGGTAATCGAGGAGGTCTTCGGCCGAGGTCTTGGGATAGACGTCGAACTCTTGCGGCAGGTAACCGAGCTGGCGCCGCAGGGCGGTTTTATCCTTGAGTATGTCCAGGCCGTGAAAGGAGATCGCGCCGGCATCGGGATCCTGCAGGGTGGCGAGCGTCCGCATGAGCGATGATTTGCCCGCTCCGTTCGGTCCTAAGAGACCAAACATACCTGTCGGTATTTCGAGATTGATTCCACGCAGTGCCCGTACGCCATTCGGATAGGTCTTGGAAATGCCTTGGATCGATAAACTCATGGAGTATCCTTACAAAATCAATCGTGTTCATACCGAGCGGGATGAGAAGACTGATATTGCATGGCTAAACCTAAGAGAACAGTCAGAAATCCTTTAGAAGCCATCTCATCATGTCTGCGATGGCGTCGCTTTGCGTCGTCAAGGCGGAACTAAATGATGGAAGCATCCAGCGTGTAGTGGCGTATGGTGGAAATAAGTTTTTCTGTATCAATGGGTTTCGTCAGATAGTCGTCACAACCGGAATATTCCGATTTTTTTCTCTCTTCCACCATGGCATGCGCCGACAGCGCGACAATAGGACCTCGATAGCCCTTGCTCCTCAGCTCCAGAGCGGCCTCATAACCGCCGAGCACCGGCATCTGGATATCCATGAGAATAAGATCCTGGTCGCCCTGCAAGGCTCGGCTCACCGCATCCCGACCGTTGTCGACGACAACGACGTCGGCTCCCGAACCAGCGAGGATCTGGCTGATGAGAAGCTGATTGTCCGGCGCGTCTTCCGCGAGGAGGATGCGCACGTTCTTCAGGATCTCGTTTGAAAGAAGGTTCAGACGCAGCTCGGGCGTGAGGAGTTCCTCGTCCGCGTGGTCCATGAAACTCTCGTCGGGTTGCGCCGGCCTTTCCACGAACAACGCTTTCACGGGTATGTTCACACGAAAACGGCTGCCTTCTCCGAGCGCGCTGCTTTCCAGCACGACGTTGCCGCCGAGCAGCTCGGCCAGGCGCCTCGAGAGCGACAGGCCGAGGCCGGTGCCACCGTAGTAACGCGAGGTGGAGACTTCCGCCTGTTCATAAGGCTGGAAGAGCCTCAGCTGCTGCTCGGGGCTGATGCCGAGCCCGGTATCGGTGATCGTGAAGATCAGTTGCCCGTCCTGCACCGAATCGGGCGAAGCGGCGAAGGTGCAGTGCAGATGGATGCAGCCTTCTTCCGTGAACTTCAGGGCGTTCCCGAGGATGTTAATGAGGATCTGCCGAATCCTGTTGGGATCGGAGAGGTAGCGGGTGGTGAAGCCGGGCTCCGAATCGACCCTGAGCTCGATGGCTTTCTGGTCGGCCTTGTGCTGCAGGAGATGCACGATATCCTCGAGGAGCTCAGCCAGGTCGAACTCGACTTTTTCTACCGTGATCTTGCCGGCTTCGACTTTGGAAAGATCGAGCACGTCGTCGATGATCTGGCTCAGGGGCCGTCCGTTGCAGC